>CAYZPZ010000248.1:0-2642 GCA_964480205.1 uncultured Conexibacteraceae bacterium | reverse complement strand
GGAGTGCTGGTCGCTGTTGTGCCCGCCGAGCGCCGTCGCCCCGAACAGCGCCGCCGCGCCCGCCACCGCCACGGCCGCCGCCAGCAGCAGCCGCAGAGCCGGGTTGGCGGGCTTGGGTGTGTGGGCAGTAGGAGACACCGAGAACTCTGCCCGCCAGGCTACCCAGAAATCGGTATCCGCTCAAGTGCTTGGCGGCATCTCCGCAATCCTCTGCCTGGTCGCTTTCCTTAGCGGGCTGCCGCCGCGCCGACAGCCGCGCGCTGAGCCTCGAGCGGCGCCTCGTCGTTTCGGGCCGCCGGCAGCCGGGCAAAGGCTAGTTCCGAGTCAACTAGCCGAGGAGGAATCCGATGTCCAGCGTCGAGAAGTCGATCGAGGTGGAGGTACCGGTCCGCGAGGCCTACAACCAGTGGACGCAGTTCGAGGAGTTCCCCAGCTTCATGGAGGGGGTCGAGCAGGTGCGCCAGCTCGACGACACCCACCTGCACTGGAAGGCCGAGATCGGCGGCGAGGAGCTGGAGTGGGACGCCGAGATCACCGAGCAGACCCCCGACCAGCGCATCGCCTGGAAGTCAACGAGCGGCGCCACCAACGCCGGCGTGGTCACCTTCCACCGCCTGGACGAGGGCAAGACCAAGATCACCGTGCAGATGGACTACGAGCCCGAGGGAGTCGCCGAGAACGCGGGCGACCTGCTCGGCCTGCTCGACGGTCGCGTCAACGGCGATCTGAAGCGCTTCAAGGAGCTGATCGAGAGCCGCGGAGAGGCGACAGGCGCCTGGCGCGGCGAGGTCTCCCAGGACCCGACCTCGTAGGGCGGGGCACCCGCCCTAGGCCGGCCGTGGCCGCGGCGGCGGAGCCTTCTTCTCGCCGCCGCCGACCTCGGGGCCACCCTCCTCGGCCTCCTTGGCGGGGCCGACGCCGGGCGGCGCGGCGCCCTCGCCGGGCGGGCCGGCCGCGAGGCGCTCCAGCCGCCGCAGCCCCCACCCGATCAGCGCGATCAGGCCGAAGGAGAGCACGCCCACCCCGAGGTAGGCGCCCAGGGTGAGCGCCGCAGGCACATCGTCCTTGAGCTCGCGCTGCAGGTTGTCCTTGTCGAGGGCGAACTCGCGGGTCATCTCGGTCCGCGCGGGGATCTCCTCGGCGGGGATCGCCTCGTCCTCGGGCATGAAGATCGGCAGCCCCGCGATGCGCCGGCCCTCGTGCAGGCGCAGGGTGGTCTTCCAGGTGCCCGCCACCGGGATCGGCTCGGTGATCCGGTAGGTGCCGGGGCCGGTCCGCTCGAGCTGCTGGAC
The DNA here is from genome assembly GCA_964480205.1 of uncultured Conexibacteraceae bacterium. Taxonomy (GTDB): domain Bacteria; phylum Actinomycetota; class Thermoleophilia; order Solirubrobacterales; family 70-9; genus CAYZPZ01. The sequence goes on along the minus strand of CAYZPZ010000248.1, from coordinate 1,350 downwards.
GATGCTCGCCTCGCCGCCCTGCCAGCTGGTCGCCTGGAACCACCAGGCGTCCTCGGCGGCGTCGGGGGGATCGAGCTGCACGGTCCCGGTGACCGCGCGCTCGCCCTTCCGCTCGGTCTCCTGAAGCTGGAAGCTGGCCGCGACCGGCGATCCCTTCTCGGCGGGAATGGCGAAGGCGACCACGGCGACGCCGAGCGCCGCCGCCAGCGGCACCGCCGCCCGGGGCATCCGCTCGGTTCGCTCCACGCCCGGGGTCAGGGCCCGGCCGACGAAGCCGCCGACCACGGCGCCGGCGAGGGCGGCGAGGAAGCCGAGGATCGCGGCCTCGGGGAACATCGCCGCGGGCCACTCGTTGACGACCCAGGTCTGGTTCCAGGCCCACTCCCCGGCCAGCCCGATCGTGCCGATGCCCAGACCGCAGAGGGCCCCGAAGGAGATCGGCCGCTCGGCGGCGGGGCGGCCGCGCAGCCAGGCCAGCGCCACACCCTCGACCACCAGCGCCTCCACCAGGTAGAGCGGGAAGGTGGGCACGGTCTGGCCGAAGACCGGGCCGACCAGCAGCGCCAGCAGGCCGCGGATCGCCCAGAAGGCCAGCATCGCGGCGATCGCGCCGCCGGGGCCGAAGCGGATCCGCGCGGTGACCAGGGCGATCCCCGCCGCGAGCATGATCAGGATCGGCTGCAGAAGCAGGGAGAACTGCGGCACCGAGAAGTCGAACTCCGCCTGGAAGGTGGAGACCGCGACCAAGAACGCGCCGGCCAGGATGATCTCGCGGAAGCGGGTCCAGCGCCACAGCTCGCGCCCGGCGGCGCGGCGCTCCTCGTCGGCCTCGACGTGCAGCGCCCAGGCCCCCAGCACCGAGAGCGCGGCTCCCCCGATCAGCATCAGATGCGTCGGTCCCCAGAGGGTGACGTCCTGGCCGAAGATGCGGTGCCAGATGTCATCGAGGGGGAAGGCCGAGAGCGAGGCCGCGCCGCAGAACGCGATCATCACCGCGCCGATCGGCGCGTACCAGCCCCGACCGAGCTTGAACGAGGTCGCGGTCGGCCGGTCGGCGAGAGCGACGCCGAGCACTCCCGCCAGGAAGACGCCGTAGAGGCCGGCGAGGATGAAGTAGTGGGCGGGATTGGCCAGCGGGCCGGCGTCGCGGCCGTCGTCGATGTGCAGGGAGATGTCCCAGTACATGCCGAAGACCGCGATCAGCAGCGTGATCCCGAGCACCGTCCCCGGCAGCGCCGCCCAGCCGGCTAGGCCGGTGATGCGCTCGGCCAGCTCCGAGAGCTTGCCCAGCGCCGGGAAGCGCCCGCGCTTGTAGAGCCAGATCGGGGTGAGCAGCGCCGCGGTGACGAT
>CAYZPZ010000247.1:0-2656 GCA_964480205.1 uncultured Conexibacteraceae bacterium | reverse complement strand
GTGCAGCGCCTCCTCGGGCTCCATCCCCTCGGTCGGGTCGCCGGCCGTCTCCTCTGCCTCGGGCCCCTTCTCCTCGAAGTGGGCGATGAAGCGCTCCAGCGCGTCCTCGCGGCGGTTGAAGACCAAATCGTCGGTGAGCTCGCGCTCCGATTCGGGGATCTCGGGATAGGGGGTGATGTGGTTGGGGTTGACCATCGCCAGGTCCAGCCCCGCCTGCACGCAGTGGTGCAGGAAGACCGAGTTGAGCACCGCGCGGGCCTGCGGCGAGACGCCGAAGCTCACGTTGGAGACGCCGAGCGAGGTCTTCACCCCGGGGATCTCGGCCTTGATCCGTTTGATCCCCTCGATCGTCTCCACCGCGGAGGGCCTCCACTCCTCCTCGCCGGTGGTCAGGGTGAAGGTCAGCGCGTCGAAGATCAGGGCCTCCGGGTCGAGTCCGTGGTCGTTCACGCAGATGTCGCGGATCCGCTTGGCGATCTCGACCTTGCGCTCGGCGGTCTTCGCCATCCCCTCCTCGTCGATGGTCAGCGCGATCAGGGCCGCGCCGTGGGCCTTGACCAGCGGCACCACCCGGTCAGCCTTGTCGCGGCCGGCCTCGAGGTTGATCGAGTTGACGATCGGGCGGCCAGGGATCGATTCCAGCGCCGCCTCGATCACCGCTGGCTCGGTCGAGTCGATCTGGATCGGCGCGGGCTGGGTGAGCGAGACCCGCTCCACCACCTGGCGCATCTGCTCGTCCTCGTCCTCGCGCTCGGTCAGCGCCACGCAGACGTCGAGCACGTGGGCGCCGCCGGTGACCTGGTCCTCCGCCACCTGCAGCAGCCCGTCGTAGTCGTCGGCCAGCAGCAGCTCCTTCGCCTTGCGCGAGCCCTGCGAGTTGACGCGCTCCCCGACCAGCGTGGGCGCCGGCTCCTGGGCTAGCGGGCTGGCGGTGATCATGCTCGCCACCTGGATCGGACCGGGGGACGGCCGCTCGCCTGGGGTGCGACCGTCGACCCGCTCGCGCAGCGCGGCGATGTGCTCGGGCGTGGTCCCGCAGCAACCGCCCACGATGCCCACTCCGTAGCGCTCGACGTACTCGCCGAGGGTGTTCGCGAGCGGCTCGGGCTGGGCGGGGAAGATCGTCTGCCCGTCGGGTCCCTGGGTGGGAATGCCCGCGTTGGGGATGCAGTGCAGCGGCAGCGGCGAATTCTCGCCCAGGTAGCGGATCGCGTCGCGCATGTCCTCGGGCCCGGTCGAGCAGTTGAGCCCGAGCACATCGACGTCGAGCGCGGTCAGGGTGGTGGTCAGCGCGGGCACGTCGGTGCCGAGCAGCATCGTCTGTGACTCGCGCAGGATGAACAAGCTGGCCTGAATCGGGACGCTGCGCCCGACCCGCTTGAAGGCCTCGCGGGCGCCGAAGATCGCCGCCTTCGTCTCCAGGATGTCCTGCTGGGTCTCGATGATCAGCAGGTCGGCGCCGCCCTCGATCAGGGCGCCGGCCTGCTCGTCGAAGACCTCGACCAGCCTGCGGAAGGAGATGTCGCCCAGGGTGGGGTCGTCGCTGGCGGGGAGGAACCCGGTCGGCCCGATCGAGCCGGCGACGAAGCGCTCGGGACCGGCGGCCTTGCGCGCGATCTCCGCCGCCTTGCGGTTGATCTCGACGGTGTGCTCGCCCAGCCCCCACTCGTCCAGCTTCAGGCGGCTGCCCTGAAAGGTGTCGGTCTCCAGCACCTCGGCACCCGCCTCGAGCATCGAGGTGTGGACGCCCTCGATCACGTCGGGCCGGTGCAGGACCAGCGCCTCGTGGCACTTGCCCTCCAGCCCGCCGTAATCGGCGGGCCCCAGGTCGAACTCCTCCAGGGTGGCCCCCATGCCGCCGTCGAAGACGACGACCCGCTCGCCCACCGCTGCCAGGTAGTTGCGCTCTGCGCCGCTCATCGCTCTACCCACTCATCCTTGAACCGGATCCCCATCATCGAACCCCGCATCATCAAACATCATCTACCTCCATCGATCCCGGCTGTAGCACCGCGCCCCGAGCCTGGGCTCTTGGCTGGTTGCTGCGGCGTCTCAGGGCCGGGTCCCTCGACCGCTCTGGATGGAACCGCGCTCAAAGGTACAGCATGGCCGCAGCGGCCCGAGGCGAGTTGCGACGCCCGCAAACTGCCCGAATTATCTATTTGTGCTTCTTTAGCGTTTTATTAGCAATTGCTAGCATGCTGCACTCTGACCGAGACCGAGTGAGGAAGAGGAGGGACCGATGGAGATCAAGCACTTGAACGGCATTCAGCTCGGCGGCCGCGAGCCGAAGGCGCTGCTGCTCAATGACGGCTCGAGGCTGGCGCTGGAGGAGGACGCGGGACCCGGTGGTAGGGCGAACTGGACCGTGGTCGACGAGGACGGGGGCCACGACGGGCCGGGCGTCTCCGTCGCGGACGCGCTGCGGATCGCCGGCTCGGAGTACGGCGACTACATCCGCGTCCGCACCCGCGCCGAGGTCGAGTGGCTGCGGGTCGTCTCCGAGTGGTTCGACCAGCAGGCCCAGCGGCTCGACCGAGAGCTGGCCGCGGCGCGCTAGCCCTAAGCGCCGCGGGCCCGGCGGTCAGCGGCGGCCCAGGCGGCGGCGCCAGTCGCGGGCGCCGAAGAAGTCGGTGGCCCGGCGCAGCATTCGGCG
>CAYZPZ010000246.1:0-2660 GCA_964480205.1 uncultured Conexibacteraceae bacterium | reverse complement strand
AGCGAGCCGATTCGCCCGGTCCAGGCCACGGTGCCGTCGCGAACCAGCCGGACCTCGGCGCCGCGCACGACCTTGCCGTCGGTGACCTGGCAGCCGGCGATCGTCCCGACGCGGGAGGCCCGGAAGAGCTCCTTGACCTCGGCCTGGCCGAGCGCCTCCTCGACCTCCTCGGGCTCGAGCATCCCCTCAAGCGCCGCGCGCAGGTCCTCGGTGATCTTGTAGATCACCGAGTAGGTCCGGATCTCGACGCCCTCGCGCTCGGCGGCACGCCGGGCGTCGGCGAGCGGGCGAACGTTGAAGCCGATGATCACCGCGTCGGAGGCCGAGGCGAGCATCACGTCGGACTCGTTGATGCCGCCGGTCTGGGCGTGGATGATGTTGACCCCGACCTGCTCCTGGGGGACCTTGGCGATCTCGTCCTCGAGCGCCTCCAGCGAGCCGGCGACGTCGGCCTTCAAGACGATGTTGAGCTCCTTGAGCTCGCCCTCGCGGGCCTTCTCGAACACCTCTTCGAGCGTGACCTTGCGGGTCTGCCGGCGCGCCAGCGCCTCGGACTTGAGCCGCGTTTCGCGCTCCTGGGCGAGCTGGCGCGCACGGCGCTCGTTCTCCACCACCTGCACGTGCTCGCCGGCGTCGGCCACGCCGTCGAAGCCCAGCACCTCCACCGGCATCCCCGGGGTCGCCGTCTCGACGCGCTCGCCGTGATGGTCGAGCAGAGCGCGAACCTTGCCCCACTGCGCCCCCGCGACCACCGCGTCGCCGACCCGCAGGGTGCCGCGCTGCACCAGCACCCCGGTCACCGGGCCGCGGCCGGGGTCGAGCTCGGACTCGATTACCGCCCCCGAGGCGGGAGCCTCGGGGTTGGCGCCCAGCTCCTCCAGATCGGTGACCAGCACGATCATCTCCAGCAGGTTCTCCAGGCCCTCCTTGGTCTTCGCCGAGACGTCCGCATAGACGGTGTCCCCTCCCCACTCCTCGGGGTTGAGATCGTGGTTGGCGAGCTCGGTGCGGACGCGGTTGGGATCGGCGCCCTCGACGTCGGTCTTGTTGACCGCGACCAGGATCGGGACCTCGGCGGCCCGGGCGTGATCGATCGCCTCCACGGTCTGGGGCATCACGCCGTCGTCGGCGGCGACCACGATCACTGCGACGTCGGTGACCTTGGCGCCGCGGGCGCGCATCGCGGTGAAAGCCTGATGGCCGGGCGTATCGAGAAAGGTGATGGTCTTGCCGTCGTGGCTGACCTGGTAGGCGCCGATGTGCTGGGTGATGCCGCCGGCCTCGCCCGCCGCAACCTCGGTCTGACGGATCGCGTCGAGCAGCGAGGTCTTGCCGTGGTCAACGTGCCCCATAACGGTGACCACCGGGGGGCGATCGCGCAGATCGGCATCGTCGTCATCAGTCTCGGGGATCTCGACCTCTTCCTCGGCGGCCGTGACCACCTCCACCTTGCGGTCGAACTTTTCGGCGATCGCCTTGATCGACTCGTCGGTGAGCGTCTGAGTCAGGGTCGCCATCTCCCCGCCCTCCATCAGGGCCTTGATCACCTCGGCGCTTCCCAGCCCGAGAGACTCGGCGACCTCGCGGACCGTGGCACCGGCGTTGACCCTGATCGTCGGCGCCTCCTCCGGCGCCTGCTGAGTCTTGTCCTCGGGCTCCTCCAGCATCGGACGGCGCCGGCGTCCACCGCGGCGGCGGGGCGGCCGCGGAGGCGGCTGGTTCTTGCTGATGTGCTCGCGGCGAGCGGCCTGAGAATCGATCACCACGCGGCGGCGCTTCTTCGCTCCGGGCTTGGCCCCCGGCCGGCGGGGCTTCTCCTGCGCGGGAGCCGCTCCGGCTCCGTCGCCGGCGGGCTTCGGCTTCGGCGCGGGCTTCGGCCGGGCCTCCCCGCTCGGCTTGCCGTCGCCTGCGGCTTCGGCGCGCTGCTGGGGCTTGGCCTTGGTCGCGGCGCTTGATTCGGCGGTGGTTCTTGTGGCCGCCGTTGATTCCAGCGCCGCAAGCGCCTTGGACTCCTCGACGCTCGACTGGGCCGCCTTGGCCTCGACGCCGGCCGCCTTCAGCTTCGCGAGCAGCTCCTTGCTGGACAGCCCCTGAGCCTTGGCGATCTCGTGAACTCGCTTCTTCGCCACGTCTATCCGGCTACTCCTCGTCGCTCTGCTCGTCGGCCGTGGAATCGGCGGCGGCCTGCGTGGCCGCCTTCGTGGGGGCCTCCTGCTGATCCACGATCCCCTCTTCCTGGGAGGCCAACTCCGGCTCGCCACCGTCCTGATCGGCCCCGACATCCGCCGTCGCGTCGGTGTCCGGCTCGCCTTCCTCGTCCGGGGCCTCGGCCTCCTCGCTCTCCTCCTCGGCCTCGGCTTCCTCGGCGGCCTGCTCGTCGAACTGGCTCTCGGCGCGCTTCACGATCGAGGCGACCGCCCCTTCCTCGGCGTCGGGGTTGGCCAGCGTCGCCACGTCCTCGTCGCCGAGCGGGCCGAGCACCGCGACCTGATTGGTCTGGAATCGGGCCAGGGCCTGGTGCTGGGGCAGCCCGCAGTAGGCGGAATCCTCCAGGGCGGCGTTCGGGCAGCGGCGGCCGGCCCTCATCAGCGCCATGCAGCGCCCGTCTGCCGCCTCCTCGCCCTCGTACTCGATCTCCTCGTCCTGCTGGACGAACTCGG
>CAYZPZ010000245.1:0-2663 GCA_964480205.1 uncultured Conexibacteraceae bacterium | reverse complement strand
TGGTCCGCGTGGGCGAGCTGCTGGTCGACACCGCCCACCACCACCACGGGGCCGGGTAGTGGACTTTGTGACCGATCCCTTCGGCGCGGAGTTCGTCCGCACCGGAGCGTTCGCCGCCGCCGTGGTCGGCGTGCTCAGCGCGGTGGTGGGCTGCTACGTGATTCTGCGGGGAATGGCGCTGATGGCCGACAGCCTCGCTCATGGGGTGCTGCCCGGGGTGGCGATCGCCTTCGCGCTCACCGCCGGCGCCGCGGGAGACGACCCGAGCGAGGCGGCGATCTACGCCGGGGCGCTGATCGCGGGGCTGCTGACCGCCGCCGCCACCAGCGTGGTGCTGCGACGCAGCCGGGTTCGCGAGGAGACCGCCGCCGCGGTGGTCTTCGTCCTCATGCTTGCGCTCGGCGTTGTGATCGTCTCCCGGGTCGAGGGCTACGCGGTCGACCTGACCTCGTTTCTGTTCGGGGACGTGCTCGGCGTCTCCGGCGGTGAGCTCGTCCTGAGCGCCGTACTTGCGGCCGCGGTCCTAGCCGTGGTCGCGCTGCTCTACCGGCCGCTGCTGCTGCTCTCCTTCGATCCCCAGCGCGCCGCGGCCCTGGGACTGCCGGTCGAGCGGCTGCATCTGCTGATGCTGGTGCTGGTGGCCCTGGCGGTGGTGATCGGCTTCCGGGTCGTAGGGGCGCTGCTGGTACTCGGGCTGCTGATCGCCCCTCCCGCGGCGGCCGCCCTGCTCACCAAACGGCTGCCCGCGATGATGGTGGTCGCGGCGCTGATCGCCGCCGCCAGCGCGCCGCTCGGGATGCTGCTCTCCTGGCATCTCGACCTGGCCGCCGGGGGCTCGATCGTGCTGATCGCGGTCAGCGCCTTCATCGTCGCCCTGGCGCTGAGGCCGGCGCGCGCCTAGTCGGTCTCGGCCGGCCCCCCACCCCCGGAGCGCCGCTCGCGGCGCTGATCGAGGAATGCCTTGCCGGCGGCGATCAGGACGATCAGGACCGGAACCGCGTAGAGCACGTAGAGCGCCCAGTGGCCGGCGTGGGCAAGTAGCACCGAGCTCATCGCGCCCAGTATTGCGATGCGCGAGCGCAACCGCTGAGCTATCTGATAATGATTCTCATTCTTGCAGGACCACCCACCCCGAAGGAGACGCTTGAAGACCGCCGCCGCACCCGCCGCCATCGCCCTGGCACTGCTGATCTCCGCCTGCGGGTCGGAGTCGGACGCCGACTCGGGCCCCACGGTCTCCGCGACCACCGGAGTGCTGGCCGACATCAGCGAGCGGATCGCCGGGGAGGACGCCCGGGTTGAGCAGGCGATCCCCGAGGGCTCCAGCCCCCACGACTTTCAGCTCAGCGCCTCCGACCGCGCCGAGATCGACGACTCGATCCTGCTCGTGCACAACGGCCTCGGGCTCGAGCCCGGCGTCCCGGTCGATCAAGTCGAGGCGCCCGCCTTCGCGCTCACCGATCACGCCGGCGAGCTGCTGCGCTCCGAGGGTCCCGGAGATCACGGCGACGAGGAGGGCGAGGAGCATGCCAAGGAGGGCGATGAACACGCCGAGGAGGGTGGCGGCCTCGATCCGCACGTATGGATGGATCCCACGCGCGTGGCCAGCGCCCTGCCGGCGCTGGCGGAGGCGCTGGCGGAGGCCGATCCCGAGCACGCGGACGGCTACCGCTCTCGGGCCGAGAGGTACGCCACCGAGCTGCGCGCACTCGATCGCGAGCTCCGCGAATCGCTCAACGCCGTGCCCGAGGGCGAGCGCCGGCTGGTCACCTCCCACGACGCCCTCGGCTACTTCGCCGACCGCTACGGCTTCCGTGTCGTTGCCACCCCATTCCCCGCCTCCGGGGTCGAGGCCGAGGCGAGCGCGGCCCGGATCCGCGACGTGGAAGCGGCGGTGCGCCGCACCGGCGTCCCGGCCGTGTTCGCCACCGACGGGGACAACCCCGAGGTCCTCGAAATGATCGCCGGAGACACCGGCGTCGAGGTGGTCGATGAGCTGCTGGTCGAGTCGCCCGGCAGCGTCGGCGGCTACGTCGAGATGCTGCGCCATGACGCCGAGCTGATCGCCCGGGCGCTGAGCCCCAGCACGAACGGCGAATAGACTCCCCCGCCGGTGCGGGAGCTCACCAAGAGCAGGGCGGGGCGGGCGTTCACCGCCACCGCGGCGCTGATCGCGCTGACCGCGGCGATCGGGCTTGCGGTGCTGTGGCCGGACGACGTCGATCCCCAGCTCGGCCAGATCTTCGGCGGCGAGACCGAGGTAGCGGAGGTGAAGCGCCTGGAGGAGTACCCCTGCGCGGGCGCGTTGACCGACGTCTGCAAAGACGCGACCATCGAGCTGCGCAGCGGGGATCGGGAGGGCGAGGAGTCGACGATCCGGCAGCTGGGCGCCGCCGGCGGGCCGATCCCGCCCGGGCTCGGGGTCGGTGATGAGGTCCGGGTCGCCGAGATCGTGCAGCAGCCGGGGGTCACCGCCCCCGCCGAGTACACGCTCACGGACTTCGAGCGCCGGAGCCCGATGCTGTGGCTGGCGCTCGCCTTCGCGGCGCTGGTCGTCGTCTTCGGCCGCCTGCGCGGGGCGCTGTCGCTGATCGGGCTGCTGGCCAGCCTGGCGATCGTGCTGGTCTTCATCGTGCCCGCGATCCTCGACGGCTCCGATCCGC
>CAYZPZ010000244.1:0-2762 GCA_964480205.1 uncultured Conexibacteraceae bacterium | reverse complement strand
GGGGCGACCAAGGTCCGCAGCAACGACGCCGGGGCGATCCTCGAGGGGACCGAGGAGCTGATGAGGGAGCTGATCTCGCGCAACGGGCTCGATACCGAGCACCTGGTCAGCTGCATCTTCACCGCGACCCACGACCTGAACGCCGAGTTCCCGGCCGCGGCGGCCCGCAGCTTGGGCCTGAACTCGGTACCGCTGCTGTGCGCGCGGGAAATCGACGTGCCCGGCTCGATGCGCTCCGTGATCCGGGTGCTCGTCCACTACTACGCGCCCGTCGATCACGAGCCGACCCACGTCTACCTGGGGGAGGCCCAGGAGCTGCGCTCGGATCTGCAAGCCGCGCAGTGATCCGCGTCCGCGAGCCGCGAGTCGCGGACGCCCCTGCGATGGCGGAGGTGAACGCCGCCGGCTGGCGGGTGGGCTACCGGGAGCTGGTCCCTCACCACTACCTCGAGGAGCTGCCGGTGGCCCGCTGGCGCCGGGAGATGGCCGAGGGGCTGCGCAATCCACGCGGCGATTCGTTCACCCGGATCGCCGAGCTCGACGGCTCCTTCGCGGGATACGGCTTCGTAGCCGCCCCGGGCCGCGAGGAGCCGGATGATTCCCGGCTGGCCGAGCTGGTCGCTCTCTACGTCGATCCGGAGCGCTGGGGGGTCGGGGTAGGGCGAGCGCTGCTCGAGGCGATGCTCTCCGAATCCGCGCGCCTGGGCTACGAGCGGATCTCCCTCTGGACCTTCGAGGGCAACGAGCGCGCCCTGCGCCTGTACCGGTCGGCGGGGTTCGAGCCCGACGGCGCCACGCGGCCCTTCGCGCCCACCGGGATCCCCACGTTGCGCCTCGACCGGCCGCTGTCCTGAGCCGTCACAATCCGCCTCCGAATGTCGATCACCTTCGCTCAGAAGCTGGCCCGGCTCCCGCATTACGAGCCCGGCACCTCGCTCGAGGATGCCCGGGCGGCGGCCGAGACGACCGACGCGATCAAGCTCGCCTCGAACGAGTCCCCGGCGCCGCCGCACCCCGCGGTCACCGAGGCGATCGGCCGCGCCGCCGCCGAGGCCAACCGATATCCCGACCCCGAGGCCCGGCTGCTGCGCCGGCGGCTGGCGGAGCGCTACGAGACGGATCCCGCCCGGATCGCGGTTTCCAACGGCTCCTGCGAGATCCTGCTCGCCGCCGCCGAAGCGCTCTGCGAGGGGGGCGCCGAGGTCGTCTACGCCTGGCCCTCGTTCTCGATCTACCCGCACATGACCGCGCTCTCCGGCGCGCGCGACGTCCGGGTGCCGCTGGCGGACGGCGATGTCCACGATCTCGAGGCGATCGCCGGCGAGGTCACCGTCGCCACCCAGATCGTGTTGGTCAACAACCCGAACAACCCCACGGGCACACATCTGCCGGCCGCCGAGATCGCCTCCTTCCTGGAGGGGATTCCCGATCACGCCACGGTGATCCTGGACGAGGCCTACATCGAGTACCAGACGGTCGAGGACCCCGACACCACCTTGGACCTGCTCGCGGAGCATCCGAACCTGGTGCTGCTGCGGACGTTCAGCAAGTGCTACGGGCTGGCCGGGCTCCGGGTCGGCTACGCGCTCTGCTCTCCGCAGTTCCGCGCGGCGGTGGACGCGGTCCGCCAGCCCTTCAGCGTCAACGCGGTCGCCCAGGCCGCGGCCGCCGAGGCGATCCTGCATCAGGACGACGTGGCCGAGCGGGTCGAGCGAAACGTGGTGGAGCGCGTCTTCGTCGAGGAGGCGATTCGAGAGCTCGGGCTCGAGACCCCGGCCTCGCAGGCGAACTTCTCCTGGGTGGCGCTGGGGGACCGCTCGGAGGAGAAGGTGATCGGCGCGCTCACCCGCGCTGGGGTCGCGGTGCGGCCCGGGACGCCGCTCGGAGGCCCGGGCCATTTCCGGGTCACCTACGGGACCCGCTCCGAGAACGAGCGCTTCCTGACCGCGCTCGCCGACGCCGTCAGTGCGTGACAAGCAGGGATTCCTCTGCTACAAACACAGCCTGATGCGACCAGACGGCACGCGCTATCCCGCCCCCAGCCGCCCCGCGGCGGCCCGTTCGCGTGCCCGCTGGTATTGGCGATTTAGCTAGGCGTCCGGCCCGCGGCTGTGAAGCCGTCGACGCGAACTCCAGATCGCTCGGCCGGGCGCCGTCGCAAGGACCATGCCCGTACCAGTAGAAAGAAGGCTTTCCGATGAGCACTGAAACCAGGGAGAAGGGGAAGATCCCAACGCATTCGAATCGGGTTCGCGACCAGCGAATCGAGCGCCAGGTTTCGCTGATCGCGCCCGAGCAGATCCTCCGCGACCTGCCGTTGAGCGCCGTGCAGGAGGACGCCGTGCTGCGCGGTCGCCAGCAGGTCGCGTCGATCCTGAGCGGTGCGGATGACCGGTTGCTGGTCGTGGTCGGGCCGTGCAGCGTCCACGACCCCGACGCGGCCCTGGACTACGCGCGGCGCCTCGCGGCCAGGGCCGAGGAGCTGAGCGAGGACCTCTGCGTGGCGATGCGGGTGTACTTCGAGAAGCCGAGGACGACGGTGGGCTGGAAGGGCCTGATCAACGATCCCCACCTGGACGGCAGCGGTGACGTCAACGCCGGCCTTCACATCGCCAGGCGTCTGCTGCGGGAGGTGCTGGATCTGGGGCTACCGATCGGATGCGAGTTCCTCGATCCGATCACCCCGCAGTACATCTCCGACCTGGTCGCCTGGGGCGCGATCGGCGCCCGTACCACCGAGAGCCAGATCCACCGCCAGCTCG
>CAYZPZ010000243.1:0-2763 GCA_964480205.1 uncultured Conexibacteraceae bacterium | reverse complement strand
GAGAACAAGTCCGAGGACAAGCCGATCGGCGTGATTCCAATCTACTCGATCTTCTCGCCGATCCGCCGCGCCGCCTACACGGTGGAGGCGGCCCGCGTCGGCCAGCGCACCGACTTCGACAAGCTCAACATGGAGGTCGAGACCGACGGCTCAATCGAGCCGGTCGCGGCGCTGCGCGAGGCGGCGGAGATCCTGATCAAGAGCCTGGCCATCTTCACCACGGCCGATCGCGTCGACGAGCTGCGCGGCGAGGGTGCCCTCGCCGCCGGCGACGGCGGCGGCCCCGAGGCCGCCCCGGTCCCCGGAGGAGCGGACGGCCTCGACGAGATCCTGATCGAGGAGCTGGAGCTGGGGGTGCGCTCCTACAACTGCCTGAAGCGCGCCGGGATCCAGAACGTGGGCGAGCTGGTCCGCAAGTCCGAGTCGGAGCTGAACGCAATCCCCAACTTCGGTCGCAAGTCGATCGAGGAGGTGCAGGAGACCCTGCGCGCCCGGGGGCTGTCGCTGCGCTCCGATTAGGGCGGCTAGAGTCCCAGGCCAGAAGCCGAGCCGATGCGCCACGGTAAGAAAAAAGGGAAGCTGAGCCGCGACCCGGCGCACCGCCGCTCGCTGGTGCGGACGATGTCCAAGCAGCTGATCGAGCACGAGCGAATCCGCACCACCCAGCCCAAGGCGAAGGCGCTGAAGCCCGAGTTCGAGAAGCTGATCACCCTGGCCAAGCGCGGCGACCTGCACGCCCGCCGCCAGGCGCTCTCGGAGCTGAACCAGGACAAGTTCGCCGTCCACAAGCTGTTCATGGAGATCGCCCCGCGCTACGCGAACCGGAACGGCGGCTACACCCGGATCGTCAAGCTCGGCCCGCGCCGCTCCGATTCGGCCGAGATGGTCTTCCTGGAGCTGGTCTAGCGCCCGATCTTGAAGCGGCGGCCGGCGCCCTCGCGCTCGGGTCCGATCGCGAACATCACCGCGACAGTGAAGAGCACGATCACGCCCAGCACCACCCACTGCGCCCAGTTCTCGATCGCGGCCAGGGCGGCCACGCCGAGCACCGCGCCGACGATCAGCGCGATCAAGCTGTAGATCGCCGCGCCTCGCTCGGAGCCGCGGCGGATCCCCTCTCCGCTGGAGAGAAGATCCGTTCGCTCGTACTGGGTGCGGCTGGTGATATCCGTGTTTGCCATCTCTCTCCCTCGGAAGCTTGCCGGTCCCACGCAGCCTACGCTCCCCGCCCCCGAGCGGTGCGTGACTCAGCTCACATAGTCTCGCGGCGCGATGACGATCGTGCGCCTGGACCTCGCCTACGACGGTGCCCGCTTCGCCGGCTGGGCGGCCCAGCCGGGCTCGCGCACGGTGCAGGGGGAGCTGGAGGAGGCGCTGGAGCGCGTGCTGGGGCGTCCAGTCCGGTTGACCGTGGCGGGGCGCACCGACGCCGGGGTGCACGCCTGGGGCCAAGTGGCGAGCTTCGAGGCCGATGGAGGGCCGCCCGAAGAGCTGGAGCGGGCGCTGAACGCGCTCACCGGCGCCGATCTCGCCGTCAACCGCGTCTCGGTCGCCCCGGAGGGGTTCGACGCGCGGCGCAGCGCGCTCGCCCGGACCTACTGCTACCGGGTGCTGGCCGCGCCGGTGCCCAGCCCGTTCGAGCGTGGGCGATCGTTGTTCTGGCCCCACCGGCTCGATCGCAACCTGCTGCGGCGCTGCGCTGCGGCGCTGCCGGGTACGCACGATTTCACCGCCTTCACCCCGACTCAGACCGAGCACCTGCGCTTCGAGCGCGACGTGTTCCGCGCGGAGTGGGAGGCCGAGGAGCGCGCTGGCGCGGTTGTGGCGTCAGGGGGCCAGGTGCTGCGGTTCTGGATCGAGGCCGACGCCTTCATGCGCAACATGGTCAGGGTGCTGGTGGGGACGATCCTGGAGGTGGCCTGCGGGCGCAGGGACCCCGAGGGGTTCCAGCGGCTGCTGGAGGGCGCTCCCCGCGAGGCCGCGGGCGAGACGTCCCGAGCCGAGGGCCTCTACCTCGCCTCCGTGCGCTACTAGGCGCGCGATGAACGTCCCGGAGTGCGCCCTATGGGGGGTAATGCGGGACGTTCATCGTGTTGAGGGCAGCACGGTGACCGGGCCGTCGATCCAGACCCTGACGTGATCGCCCGGATGCCAGGCGGGAAAGCCCGGCTGGCGACAGCGAAGGCGTAGTCCCGAGTCGAGCAGCAGGTGCAGCAGCTGGTCGTGGCCGTAGAAGTCGCGGTCGACCACGGTGGCGCGGCTCGCTGAGGCGTTGCGCGGGGTCGGACCCGAGCTGAGCGCCAGCGACTCGGGCCGCAGGATGACCTCGGCGGGACCCTCGAAGGCCGGCTTCACAGGGAGCGTTCCAAGCGGGCACTCGACCGATCCTCCCCGCGCCGTCCCGGGAAGGACCTCGGCCTCGCCCAGGAACTCGGCCACCCAGCGCGAGGAGGGCCGCTCGTAGACCTCCTCCGGCGCTCCCACCTGCTCGATCCGGCCCCCGCGCATCACCGCCACGGTGTCCGCGATGCTGAGCGCCTCCTCCTGATCGTGGGTGACGAAGATCGCGGTCGCTTCGGCCTCGAGCAGGATGCGACGGACCTCGCGGCGCATGCGATCGCGCAGCGAGGCGTCGAGGTTGGAGAAGGGCTCGTCGAGCAGGATCGCGGCGGGGTCGGCCGCGAGGGCGCGCGCCAGCGCCACCCGCTGCTGCTGACCGCCGGAGAGCTCGTGCGGATGGCGGCCGCCGACGCCGATGAGCCC
>CAYZPZ010000242.1:0-2810 GCA_964480205.1 uncultured Conexibacteraceae bacterium | reverse complement strand
CGGCGACCTCGCCCGAGACCGGGTTCTGGGTGTCGCGCTGCGCGCGCTCGTCCTCGGGGCGGCCCGGCTGGCGCTGGCGCTGGGCCTGCTGGCGGCGGCGCTTCTCGGCCTTTCGCTGGGCTCGGGTCTTGGCCATCGCTAGCGGGTCTCCTTGTGGGAGGTGTGGCGGCCGCACCAGCGGCAGAACTTGCGCATCTCGATCCGGTCCGGATTGTTCCGGCGCGACTTGGTGGATTCGTAGTTGCGGCGCTTGCACTCCTCGCAGGCGAGGGTCACGCCGATGCGAACGTCTGAGGCCATCTTTCCTTTGCTTCTCTGCTCCGCTACCCGGCTCGGGTGCGGGCCGACGTAAAAAACCCCCGGCCCGAGGCGCGAGGTGAGCCAAGAATAGCGCCGATGCGAGGGCGCTAAAGCCCGAGCGTCTTGGCGATGATCCCGCGCTGGATCTCGGAGGTGCCGCCGTAGATGGTGGAGACCAGGCTCTGGCGGACCAGGCGCTCCATGTCGTACTCGGAGGAGTAGCCGTAGCCGCCCATCATCTGCATGCCCTCCAGGGTGACGCGCTTGCAGAGCTCGGTGACGTACAGCTTCACCATCGAGGCCTCCTTGGGCAGCATGCGATCCTCGTCCTCGTCGACCATGCTCGCCACCCAGTAGGTCATCAGCTTGGCCGCCTCGAGCTCGGTGGCGAGGTCCGCGAAGCGGTGCTGGAGGGCCTGGAAGGAGCCGATCGGGCGGCCGAACTGCTTGCGCTCCTTGACGTAGGCGAGGGCGTCGTCGAAGGCGCGCTCGGCGACGCCGAGCTGGATCGCGGCCAGGATCAGCCGCTCGACGTTGAGGCCGGCCATCAGCTGGGTCCAGCCCTGGTCCTGCGCTCCGAGCAGGTTCTCGGCGGGGACCTCGCAGTCGTTGAGATAGACGGTGTTGGTCTCGCGCCCGCCCATGGTGTCGATCGGCTCCATCTCCATGCCCTCGGTCCCGACCGGGACGAAGATCATCGACAGGCCCTCGTGCTTGGACTCTCCCTTGGTGGTGCGGCAGACGACCAGGACGTGATCGGAGATGCGGGCGTTGGAGATGAACACCTTCTGGCCGTTGAGGACGTAGCCTCCGTTGGAGCGCTCGGCGCGGGTGGCCAGGGAGCCGACGTCGGAGCCGGACTCGGGCTCGGTCATCGCGATCGATTCGACCGAGCCGGCGGCGATGTTGCCGAGGATGCGGTCCTTCTGCTCGTCGGTGCCGAAGCGCTTGACCGCGCCCGCGACGATCAGGGTGGTGCCGTAGCCGCCGATCGGCGCCATGCCGCGCGAGGTCTCCTCCATGAACAGGACGGCGTCGACCCAACCGCCGCCCGAGCCGCCGTGGGCCTCGGGAATGGTGAGCCCGAGCCAGCCGAGCTCGGCCATCTTCTTGTAGATCTCGGCGTTGTGCAGCTCGGTGTAGCCGTTGGTGAGCTGCTCGCGCTTCTCGGATGTGCCGGCCTCCCGCTGGCAGAAGTCGCGGATCGCGGCGACGAAGTCGCGCTGCTCGTCGGAGAGCTTGAAGTCCACGGCGCGGGAGGCTAAACGACGTCGGGAGGCGACTGGCCGGTCGGCCAGTTCCAGTTACGGCGCCTCGAGTCCGCCGGGGTCGCCGCCGCCCGGGGAGTCGACGTCGGGGGCGTCGGGAATGTCCACGCCCTGGATCTCCTCGCGGATGCGGTCGATGATGTCGGTGAGGTTGTCCTCTGTGGCGTCGAGGAGAGCGGCGACGAGCAGGAATGCGATCAGGGCAAGTACCGAGAGGACGGTGCCGATGATGCCGGTGATGCGGCCGATCTGGGCGAGGGCGCGGTGGCTGTCGGTTTCGCCGCGATCGACGCGGCGCATGCCGATCGTGCCGAGGACGATGGCGGCGATCGCGCAGGGGAGGGAGACGAAGAAGGCGCCACCGGAGCTGAAGAGGATCAGGAAGAGGGAGAGGGGGCCACAGAAGACCGAGATCAGCGCGGGCATGTTGCCGCCGTCCTGGTCGGGGCGGGGCCCGAGGCGGCCGGGGGTGGCGCGGGGCTGGCGGCGGGGGGCGCGCTGGCCGGGGCCGGGATGCTGCTGGGTGGCGGGGGCGCCGCCACCCAGCAGCGCGGTGGCGGCGTCGGCGCCGTGGACGCTGAGGACGGCCCTGCCGAGCTGGATCTCGTCGCCGTCGGCGAGCTCGATCTCGGTGGAGATGCGCTGCCCGTTGACGAAAGTGCCGTTGGAGGAGCCGAGGTCCTCGACGGTGATGTGGCCGCCGAGGGCACGGACCGCGGCGTGGCGGCGGGAGATGCCGGGGTCGGTGAGGACCAGGTCGGCGGCGGCGCGCTCGCGGCCGATCACGGTCTCGCCGTCGAGCGCGTGCTCGCCGCCGGCGCCGTCTCCCTCGCGGATCACCAGTACCGACAAGAGCCCGGAGCCGGACTCGAACCGGCGACCCCTTCCTTACCATGGAAGTGCTCTACCAACTGAGCTATCCGGGCGCGCGCCTCACTGTAGCGCCGGCCGCTCGGTGCGATTAGGCTGGCGGGGAATGAGCGAGGACCAGCGCAAGGTGGTGGCGGCCGCCCTCGGCGCGGGCTCGGTGGCGATCATCGTCGCCGGCCTGGCGATCGTGCTGTCGGGCTCCTGGGTCGGGTGGCTGGTCCTGGCTTTCGGAGTCGCCGACCTGGCGGCGCTGCCGTTCGTACTCCGCTTGGTCGGCGGCCGCTCGGGGGCGAGTGGCGATACGCCCACTCAGGTGCCCGGCGAGGAGGCGATGCCGTCCGCTCCGCCGGACCCCGCGCACAATCCCTACGC
>CAYZPZ010000241.1:0-2824 GCA_964480205.1 uncultured Conexibacteraceae bacterium | reverse complement strand
CCTCGCCTCGCAGATGATCTTCTTCGTCGCCCTGATCCTGGGGGCGATCACCGCGATCTTCGTGCTGGCCGCGCCGCTGCTGGTGCCGATCTTCGCACCCGGCTTCGAGGGAGAGCTGCTCGACCTCACCGTCACCCTCTCCCAGCTGCTCTTCCCGATCCTGATCCTGCTCGGGGCGACCGGGATGGTGGTCGGGGTGCTGAACAGCTACGACCGTTTCGCCGCCTTCGCGATCTCGCCGTTCTTCTGGAACGTGGCGATCATCGGCGTCCTGGTCGCGCTGGCGCCGGTCTTCTCCGAGGAGGACGAGATCTACGCCTACGCGATCGGGGTGCTGGTCGGGACCGCGATCCAGCTCGCGATCCCTGCTTGGGACCTGCGGCACACGCCGTTTCGGATGAGCTGGCGCCCCCAGTGGCGGCTCAGCCCCGACGTCCGCCGGGTGCTGCTGCTGATGCTGCCGGTGACGATCAGCCTCGGGCTGATCAACTTCAACCTGATCATCAACAGCTTCTTCGGCACCCTGGTCTCCGACGAGGCCCCGGCCGGAATCGACAAGGCCTTCCGCATCTACATGCTGCCCCAGGGCGTCTTCTCGGTCGCGATCGCCACCGTGATCTTCCCGACCCTCGCTCGCTTCGCCGCCCGCCAGAACTACGACGACCTGCGCTCGACGATGGCCAACGGGATGCGCCAGATCCTGCTGATGCTCCTTCCGGCGGCCGCCGCGATCCTGGTGCTCTCGGAGCCGATGACCCGGCTGGTCTACGAGCGCGGCGAGTTCGACGCCGCCCAGACCGAGGTCGTCTCCGAGGCGCTCTTCTGGTTCGCCTTCTCGCTCCCCTTCAACGGCCTGTTCCTGCTGCTCACCCGGACCTTCTTCAGCCTGCAGCGGCCCTGGGTGCCGACCTGGATCTCCGCCGGCAACCTGGCGATCACGGCGCTGGTGGCGCTGGCGCTGTACGCGCCCTTCGGGGTCGGCGGCATCGTCGCCGCGACCGCGGTGGCGACCGCGGCCAGCGTCACCGCCCAGTCGGTGATCCTGCGCCGGGACCTGCGCGGCATCGAGTTCGGCAGGCTGATCTCAAGCGCCGCGAGGATCGCGGCCGGGGCCGCCCTGCTCGCCGGTGTCAGCTACGGGGTCTGGCTGGTGCTCGACGACGCCCTGGGGCGCGGACTGCTCGGCCAGATCGGATCCCTGGGCGGCGGGCTCGCCGCCGGCGCCGCCGCCTACTTCGCCGCCGTCCTGGCCCTGCGCGTCCCCGAGGCCGGCCAGGTCCTGCGCCTCCTGCGCCGCGCGGTCTAGTACCTCGCGACCCCTACCCTTCGGGTCGCCGATGGAGCGCATACGCAACTTCTCGATCATCGCCCACATCGACCACGGCAAGTCGACGCTGGCCGACCGCATCCTGGAGCTGACCGGGACGGTCGACGCGCGCACACACGTGCCGCAGATGCTCGACTCGATGGAGCTCGAGCGCGAGCGCGGGATCACGATCAAGGCCCAGGCTGTCCAGGTCGGCTACACCGCCGCTGACGGCCACACCTACGACCTGCACCTGATCGACACCCCGGGCCACGTCGACTTCTCCTACGAGGTCTCGCGCAGCCTCGCCGCCTGCGAGGGGGCGCTGCTGGTGGTGGACGCGGCCCAGGGCATCGAGGCGCAGACCGTCGCCAACGCCTACGCGGCGATCGACGCCGGGCTGGAGCTGATCCCCGTTCTGAACAAGGTCGATCTGCCCTCGGCCGATCCCGACGGCGTCGCCGCGCAGATCGCGGACCTGCTCGGCGGCGATCCGAGCGAGGCGCTTCGGATCTCGGCGAAGACGGGGGAGGGTGTGACGGACGTGCTCGAGGCGATCGTGGAGCAGATCCCGCCGCCCGCCGGCGAGCCCGAGGCCCCGCCGCGGGCGCTGATCTTCGACTCGGAGTTCGATCAGTACCGCGGCGTGGTCGCCTTCGTGCGGATGGTCGACGGCACCTTCGCCAAGCGGGAGCCGATCGTCGCTATGCAGGCGGGCACCCACGCCGAGATCGACGACATCGGCTTCTTCACCCCGGAGATGAAGCCCTCGCCGGGGATGGCGGCCGGCCAGGTCGGCTACGTGATCACCGGGATCAAGGACGTCACCCGGTTGCGCGTGGGCGACACGTTGACCAGCCGGGAGCGCACGGCGAGCGAGGCGCTGCCCGGGTACCGCGAGGTGCGGCCGATGGTCTTCTGCGGGCTGTTCCCGATCGACACCGACCGCTACGAGGACCTGCGCGACGCGCTCGACCGCCTGGCGCTCAACGACGCGGCGCTCTCCTATGAGCCGGAGACCTCGGACGCGCTCGGGTTTGGCTTCCGATGCGGCTTCCTCGGGCTGCTGCACATGGACATCGTGCGCGAGCGCCTGGAGCGCGAGTACGACCTGGAGCTGCTTGCCACCACGCCCAACGTCCGCTACGAGGTCCGGCTCGTGGGCGGCGAGCTGGCCGAGGTCCACAGCCCCGCCGAGATGCCCGACCCCGGCTCGATCGAGGAGATCCTCGAGCCCTACATCCGGGCCACGATCATCACGCCCAACGACCACGTGGGGTCGGTGATGGAGCTCTGCCAGAAGCGCCGCGGCGAGCACGTCGGCCTCCACTACCTCTCGCCGCAGCGGGTCCAGATCCAGTACGACCTGCCGCTGGCGGAGATCGTGCTCGATTTCTTCGACCAGCTCAAGTCGCGCAGCCGCGGCTACGCCTCGCTCGACTACGAGCCGCTCGGCACCCGTCCGTCCAACCTGGTCAAGCTGGACGTGCTGCTCGCCGGCGACAAGGTCGACGCGCT
>CAYZPZ010000240.1:0-2864 GCA_964480205.1 uncultured Conexibacteraceae bacterium | reverse complement strand
GGGCCAGTCCCTCCACCCCTCTCGATGTGGTGCTGCTATGTGGCGCGGCACTATACCAGCGACCCCCGCCCGTCCCAGCGGGCATTTTCCTTGCGGCGACCGACAGGCCGTGGCGTAAAGTTGGCGCCGACATGGAAGACGCGACGAAGACACTGGAGCCGGCCGATGCCGAACCTCCCTCGCCCCAGACTGCGCCGCAGCACCCGCGCCGGCAAACCGATCGTCGCGCCCGCTCAGCCTGAGCCCCAGGCGCCCAGGATCGAGGAGATCGCGGCCGAGGGCCTGCGCTGGGTGAAGATCGAGCAGCGGGGGCCGGTCGAGCAGGCCTGGCTGGAGGAGCACTTCGACTTCCACGTTCTCGACTTCGAGGACGTGGCCTCGCGCAACCAGCGCCCCAAGATCGACGAGTACGAGGACTACATCTTCATCGTCCTGCACTTCCCCGTCTTCGACAGCAGCCGCGGGCGCCTCGGGGCCGGCGAGCTCGACCTCTTCGTCGGACCCGGGCTGCTGATCACGATCCCCAACCAGCCGCTGCAGCCGGTCGAGTACCTGTTCGAGCGGTGCCGGGCCAAGGAGGAGCTGCGCGATCAGCTGTTTGCGCGGGGCTCCGGCTACCTGCTCTATCGGATCGTCGACGACGGCTTCGACTACTGCTTCCCGATGCTGCGCAAGATCGGCAACAAGCTCGACGCGCTCGAGGAACAGATCTTCGAGGGGCGCTCGGAGGAGGTCGTGCGCGACATCTCCAATGTCAAGCAGGAGATCATCAACTTCCGCAAGGTGATCCGCCCCCAGCGCCCGGTGCTCCGCGACCTGGAGAAGGTCAAGGGCCGCTACCTGGCGCCCGAGCTCGACCTGGAGATCTATTTCGACGACATCGTCGATGCGCACGAGCGGATCTGGGATCTGCTCGAGAACTACAAGGAGGTGGTCGAGGCGCTCGAGGACACGAACGAATCGGTGCTCTCGCATCGCGTCAACGACATCCTCCGCGTGCTCACCGCGATCAGCGTCATCGTCCTGCCGCTGACGATGATCGCGAGCGTCTTCGGCATGAACGTCGGCCTCCCGGGAGGGGGCGATCCGCCCGGCGGCGCCAGCACCACCTTCTGGATGATCATGGCGGTGATGGTCGCCGTGCTGGTCGGCATGGCCAGCTACTTCCGTCGGCGCGGCTGGCTCTGAGCGAATGTCCCGCAACGCCGAGATCGTTCGGGAGATGTACGACGCATTCAACCGCGGCGATCCGGAAACCGCGCTCTCGTTCATCGACCCGGAGGTCGAGATCCACTATCACGGGGTGGTGATCGACGCGGCCGGTATCTACCGGGGGCACCGGGGCATGGTGGAGCTGATGCGGAAGATCCTCTCCAGCTTCGACGCTGACTCCTTCACCTCGGTCCCCGAGGAGATCACCGAGCGCGGCGAGCGCCTGGCGGTGACCGTCTATCAGCGCGCCAAGGGCAGCTCCAGCGGGGTGCCCGTGGAGATCAGGATCGGCCAGGTATGGACGATCCGCGACGGGAAGCTGGTTCGCTGGGAGATTTACCGGAACGGAGAGGAGGCCAAGGCGGCACTCAGGGCTGCCGCGTAGCATCTTCGGTGTGGCCAACCAGCGGATTTGGGCGCCGTGGCGCCTCGCCTACGTGAAGGACGCGGCCAAGGACTCCGAGGAGGAGTGCATCTTCTGCGCGAAGCCGGCCGCGGATGACGACCGCGAGAACCTGATCCTCCACCGCGGGGAGCGCTGCTTCGTGATCCTCAACAGGTTCCCGTACACGAACGGGCATCTGATGGTGGCGCCGTATGCGCACATCGGGACGTTGCCCGAGGTCGACGCCGAGACGATGGCCGAGATGATGGCGCTCGCGCAGGAAGCGATGACGATCCTGGAGCAGCGCTACGCGCCGCACGGCTACAACGTCGGTTTCAACCAGGGTCGCGTCGCGGGCGCGGGCTTCGAGCACCACATCCACATGCATGTGGTCCCGCGCTGGGGAGGCGACACCAACTTCATGCCGGTCCTCGCGGATACTCGGGTGATGCCCCAGTCGCTCGAGCAGAGCTACGAGGCGCTGGCCGGATCCTTCGGCACGTAACCTGCGCGCCCCACCATGGCGATCACCTCTCCCTCGGAATCGATCTTCAAGGCCTACGACGTCCGCGGCCTCTACGGCACCGAGCTGGACGGCGAGACCGCTTTCGTGCTCGGCCGCGCCTTCGCGCGGCTGCTCGGCCAGCTGCGGGGCAAGACCACCGAGGACCTCGGCGTCGGCGTCGCGCGGGACATGCGGCTGACCGCACCGGAGATGGCGGGGCGCTTCGCGGAGGGGCTGATGGAGGAGGGCTGCCACGTGATGGACGCCGGAGAGGTCGGGACCGAGATCCTCTACTACCTGGTCGGGTCACACTCGCTCGACGGCGGCGCGGCGGTCACCGCCTCGCACAATCCCAAGCCCTACACGGGGGTGAAGCTGGTGCGCGAGGGCGCTCTGGCCCTGTCGGGCGACGCGGGGATAGGCGAGCTGCAGGAGATCGTCGCCGAGGGTCTGCCGGATAAGGGGCCGGGTGGGGGGACGATCGAGGTCGTCGACGTCCTCAAGCAGTTCCAGGAGGGTGCCCTGGCGATGATCGATCCGAAGGCGGTCGAGCCCCTGAAGGTCGTGGTCGACGGCGGCAACGGGATGGCCGGGCCGATGGTCGGGCCGCTGCTCAAGCACCTGAAGCTCGACCTGGTCCAGCTCGCTTGGAAGCCGGACGGCGAGTTCCCGGACCATGAGCCCAATCCCCTGCTGGAGAAGAACCGCGAGCTGATCACGGAGACGGTCGTGAAGGAGAAGGCGGACCTCGGGATCGCCTGG
>CAYZPZ010000239.1:0-2877 GCA_964480205.1 uncultured Conexibacteraceae bacterium | reverse complement strand
GGGATCGCCGTCGGGGATCCCGAAGCGTCGCCGGGCCGCTCCCCGGTCGGCCTCGAGCACCGAGCGTGGGATCGGCCGGCCGGTAAGCAGGTAGGGATCGCCCTCGCGCCCGGGGATCGGGAAGGCCAGGCAGACGCGACGCGCCCACGGCGCGAGCAGGCGGTTGGCCAGCCCCAGGTGACTGTCGGCCTCGGTCAGGACCAGGGGCAGCCGGGCGCGGAGCGCCGCGACCCCTGCCGGGCCCGCCACGTAGCCGCCCCCGCCCAGCACGACGCCGGCGCCGCGCGCGGCGAGCAGGCGCCTGGCGGCGCCGACCGCCCGCGCGGCTCGTCCCAGCGCGAGCGCGGCGCGAACCGGGTTGCGCCGGGACAGCCCGCTGACCGTCAGGAAGTCGAGCTCGTAGCCAGCCGCGGGCACCAGCTCGGCCTCGGCGCGCTCGGGAGTGCCCAGGAAGCTGACC
Organism: uncultured Conexibacteraceae bacterium; assembly: GCA_964480205.1. GTDB lineage: Bacteria > Actinomycetota > Thermoleophilia > Solirubrobacterales > 70-9 > CAYZPZ01. The sequence continues at coordinate 2,417 of CAYZPZ010000239.1, read as the reverse complement.
GCGGCCCCCTCAGCGCGCAACGCGTCGGCGATGGCGATTGCGGGCACCACGTGCCCCGCCGTGCCGCCTGCCGCTATCACCACCGCCGGCTCTTCCAGCTCGTCTTCTCCTTTCATCAGCGGCGGTCCCGAACACCGCCGCCGAATCAACGCCCTCGAGCACGCGCAGTCTTGCAGCGTCCCCGGCCGGGGCGCGCGAGCGCCTCGGGCTCCGCGAGTGCGCGCCGCGGCGGCCGGGCTGCGCCGACGCGCCGCTCGAGCGGCTTGCCACGTTGAGGATGAGGCCGGCGGCGTACAGGGTGACCACCAGGCTGGTGCCGCCGTAGGAGACGAAGGGAAGGGGCACTCCGGTCAGCGGCGCCAGCCCCAGCACCGCGAACAGGTTGATCGCTGCCTGGGCCAGGATCAGGGAGGTGAGCCCGGCCGCCAGCAGCTTGCCGTAGCGATCCCTGGCGCGGTGGGCGGCCCGAAAGCCCGCGTAGCCGAACATCCCGAAGAGGCCGATCAGGACCAGCATTCCGGCGAAGCCCGCCTCCTCGCCCAGCACGGCGGCGACCATGTCGGTGTGCGCCTCGGGCAGGTAGAAGGCCTTCTGCACGCTCTCCCCCAGACCCACCCCGAGGATGCCGCCAGAGCCGAGCGCGATCTCGGCCTGGATGCCCTGGAACCCGGCGCCGCCGGCATCCGCGGCGGGGTCGAGGAACCCGGTGAGACGCTCCTGCTGGTAGGGGTTGACGGCGACCACGGCGAGCGCCGCGACCGCGGCGACGGCGCCCAACGGAGCGAGGGTGCGGGCGCGCACGCCGGCCACCAGCAGCAGACAGGTGATCGCGGCCGCGGCGGTCATCGCGGTGCCCAGGTCGGGCTGCAGCCCGATCAGCACCAGGGCGAGCGCCGTGACGATCAGCAGCGGCGCCAGGCCGCGCGGGCTTCGGATCCGCTTCGGCTGGGCCGCCAGCAGCTTGGCCCCATAGAGGATCAGCGCCAGCTTGGCGAGCTCGGAGGGCTGAAAGATGAGCGGGTCCGCTCCCAGCCAACGCTGCGAGCCGTTGACGCTCTGACCCACCCCCGGGGCGAGCACGGCGACCAGCAGCAGCAGCGAGGCGACCACCAGCAGGGGGGTCAGGGCGCGGGTGGCGCGCGCGCCGCCGGAGGAGGCGAAGCGCAACGCGAGCAGGCCAAGCCCGGCAAACAGCACGGTTCGCTTCAGGTAGTAGAAGCCGTCCCCGCCCCCTTCGGCGAGCAGGGAGGTCGCCGAGCTGGCGCTGAACACGATCACCGCGCCCAGCGCCAGCAGGCAGAGCGTCGCGGTGAGCAGCAAGGAGTGCTCCAGGGTCGGCGTCTGCCGCCGCTTCGGCGGCCGGCCCCGGAGTCTCATCGCAGCGCCTCCACGAGCTCGCGGAAGCGCTCGCCGCGATGCTCGAAGTCCCGGAAGGCATCGAAGCTGGCGCAGGCGGGCGATAGCAGCACCGTCTCGCCCGGCCGGGCCCGGGCCGCCGCCAGCTCGACCGCCCGCTCCAGCGCCCCGCAGTCGTGCAGCTCCACCCCCTTGCGCGCTGCCGGGATCAGGGCCTCGGCCAGCAGCTCGGCGGCCTCGCCGATCAGATAGCAGGCCAGGCAGCGCTCCCCCACGGGCTCGGCGAGCCGCTCGAAGCTCTCGCCCTTCACCGAGCCGCCGCAGATCAGGTGCAGCCCGCCCGCGAAGGACTCGATCCCGGCGCGAGCCGAGGCCACGTTCGTCGCCTTCGAGTCGTTGACGTAGAGGACGCCGCCGTGCTCGCGGACTCGCTCCAGGCGGTGCGGGACCCCCTCGAAGCTGCGCAGGCCCTCGGCTACGGCCCCGCGCTCCAGCCCCATCGCCAGGGCCGCGGCGGCGGCGGCGATCGCGTTGTCTGTGTTGTGGGCGCCCAGCAGCCGAAGCTCGTCGGCTCGCAGCAGCGGCTCGTCGCCGGCGAATATCACGCCCTCGCGCAGGCTCACCTCGCAATCGGGGTCGGTCGACTCGGTGGCGGTGTTTGTGGCCGATGGTTCGGCGGCGTTGTTTGTGCCCGCCGTTGATGTTGGTGCGGCCGGGCAGAAGCAGACCCGCCGGGCGCAACCGCCGAGATCTCGGTTGCGGAGCTCGGGCGTGGCGCCGTTGAAGACCGCGATGTCGTCGTTGCCCTGGTTGGCGAAGATCCGCAGCTTCGCCTCCAGATAGCGCTCCAGGGTGCCGTGGCGGTCGAGATGGTCCGGCTCGAGGTTGAGGAACACCGCGCACTCGGGGGCGAAGGCGGAGGAGTCCTCGAGCTGGAAGCTCGAGCACTCGCAGACAACCGTTGCCTCGGGGTCGGCCTCCCCCACCAGCGAGGCGAGCGGGGTGCCGACGTTGCCCGCGACGCGGACCGGCCGACCGGCCGTTCGATGCAGGTGGCCGAG
>CAYZPZ010000238.1:0-2894 GCA_964480205.1 uncultured Conexibacteraceae bacterium | reverse complement strand
ACCAGGCCGCCGAGCGCGGCGGCGGCGATCCCCACCGCGATCGTCGCCGGGATCCCGATCGGATCGCGGCCGGGGAGCAACAAGCGGCCGAGGCCGCCGATGATCAGCCCGTTGACCAGGACGCTGATCACGAAGACGACGATCTCCACGCCCCCACCCTATCCCGATCGGGCTCGCCGCCCGCGGGCCCATAAGCTCCAGCAGCGATGGCGGCGATGCTGAAGAGCAGCCGGGAGGGGCGGGTGATGGTGGTCCGCGTCGACAACCCTCCCCACAACTTCATGAACCGGGAGATGGTGCGCGAGCTGGACGAACTGACCCGCTCGCTCGAGGGCGACGGCTCGGTCGGCTCGGTCGTGATCACCGGAGCGCCGGAGCACCTGTTCATCACCCACTACGACGTCGCCGAGATCCTGGCCGGGGTCAGGGAGGTCGGAGTGGCTCCCCCGCCCGCGGTGGCCGGCGGAATGCTGCGACTGGCCGGCACGATCAAGCGCGTGCCCGGATTGCGCGAGGCGGCGAAGAGGACGCCGGCCCGCGGACTGCTGGAGCTGCACCTGGTCCACGACGTCTTCCTGCGAATGAACCGCCTGGACAAGGTCTTCATCGCGGCGATCAACGGGCCCGCCACAGGCGGCGGCTGCGAGATCTCGCTCGCCTGCGATCTGCGCCTGATGGCGGATGCGGACTTCCCAATCGGGCTCCCGGAGATGACGCTGGGGTTCAATCCGGGCGCGGGTGGCACCCAGCGGCTCTCGCGCCTACTCGGGGTGGGCCGGGCCCTGGAGATGATGCTCGAGGGCCGCACCCTGCTGCCTCGCGAGGCCGAGGAGGTCGGCCTGGTCAACAGGGTGGTCCCGGCGGACCGGCTCCTGGACGAGGCGATGAAGACCGCCGAGCGGCTGGCACGCCGCTCGCCTCAGGCCGTGCTGGGGCTGAAGCGCTCGGTCTACGAGGGCAGCGCCGGCTCGCTCGAGGCGGGCCTGGCCGCGGAGCGCAAGTGGTTCATGTCGGAGGCGGGCCAGGAGCAGGCGCTGCAGGCGATGGCCGCGTTCGCGGCCGAGATCGAGGCAAGCGGAGGCTCGCCATGGGCCGATCCCGAGGCCATTCGCCGCTGGCAGGAGGGCACCGCCGCCGACTGAGGGCCCGGGCGTCGGTCGGCCCGCGTTGCACGTAGCGCCGGAACGTGAAAGAAAGGGGCCCTCAGCTCAACAACGGAGGAGATCGAACATGCCCACATACGTGATGCTCACCAACCTCACCGCCGAGGGGGTCCAGACCCTGAAGAACAACCCTTCCCGGATCCAGGAGGTCAACAAGGAAGTCGAGCAGATCGGCGTCAAGGTCAAGGAGCAGTGGGCGACCCTGGGCCAGTACGACTTCATCACCATCGTCGAGGCCCCCGACGACAAGACGATGGCCAAGGTCTCGGTCGAGCTCGGCTCGCGCGGCACGATGAGCAGCCAGACCCTGGCCGCGATGCCGGCCGAGGAGCTGGCCCAGGCTCTTTGAGGACCCTCGTCGTAGGAGGAGGCGGCCGCGAGCACGCGATCGTTCGCGCCGCGTCCCGCTCGCGGCAAAGTCCCGAGCTGCTCTGCGCGCCGGGCAACGCGGGGATCGAGGCCGAGGCCCGCTGCCTCGAGGTGGGGGCCGACGACGTGCGAGGCCTGACCGAGACCGCCCGAGCGGAGAGAGTCGACCTGGTCCTGGTCGGGCCGGAGGCGCCGCTGGTCGCCGGGCTGGTCGACGCCCTCGAGGAGGAGGGAATCGCCGCCTTCGGGCCCAGCGCCGCCGCCGCGGAGATCGAGGGCTCGAAGCTGTTCGCCAAGGAGCTGATGGCCGAGGCTGGTGTGGCGACGGCCTCGCACACCGTGCTGCGCTCGCGCGAGGAGGCGCTGGGCCAGATCGCCTGCGCCGCCTATCCCGCCGTTCTCAAGGCCGACGGCCTCGCCGCCGGCAAGGGGGTGATCATCGCCCCCGACGAGGCAGCGGCCCGCGAGGCCGTCGAGGTTTTCTTCACCGAGGAGCGCTTCGGGCAGACAGCGGTCGTTCTGGAGGAGTTCCTGGAGGGTGAGGAGCTCTCAGTGCTGGCCCTCTGCGATGGCGAGAACGTGGTGCCCCTCGCCCCCGCGCAGGACTACAAGCGGATCGGTGACGGGGACCAGGGTCCCAACACCGGTGGCATGGGGAGCTACTCGCCGGTGCCGGGGTTCGGCGCCGGCGAGGTCGAGAGGATCACCGACGAGGTCCACCGCCCTATCGTCGAGGCGATGGCGAACCGCGGGACTCCGTACCGCGGCGTTCTCTATGCCGGGCTGATGATCGGGCCCGACGGCGCCGCCAAGGTGTTGGAGTTCAACTGCCGCTTCGGCGATCCCGAGACGCAGGCCGTGCTGCCACGGCTGCGCTCCGATCTGATCGAACTCTGCGCCGCCGCCCGGGAGCCCGGCGGGCTGGCCGCGGCCGGCGCCGACTTCGCCGAGGGCTGGGCGGTGACGGTGGTGCTCGCCTCGGCCGGCTATCCCGCCTCCTCCTCGAAGGGGGACGTGATCTCGGGCCTGGAGGAGGCCGCAGGCGAAGAGGTCGAGGTGACCCACGCCGGCACTGCCCGGCGCGACGGCGAGGTGGTGACCGCCGGGGGGCGCGTCCTCAACGTCACCGGACTCGGGGCAACGCTGGCGGACGCCCGCCGCCACGCGTACGATGCCGCCGAGCGCATCAGCTTCGATGGGATGCAAATGCGAACCGACATCGCGGCCCGCGCGGTCGAGCGCGTGGCCAGCTGAACCTGAGAGGAACCGATGGAGACGATGCCAGCCGTCGAGGAGGCCTTCGAGGAGATCGAGGTCGACGCCCCCCTGGTCGGAATCATCATGGGGTCGAAGAACGACAAG
>CAYZPZ010000237.1:0-2904 GCA_964480205.1 uncultured Conexibacteraceae bacterium | reverse complement strand
AGGTAGCTGAAGCGCACGGCGAGCGCCACCGCCTCGGTGCGGGTGTCGACCTCCATCCGGGCGATCGCGTTGCGCACGTGCGTGTGGACGGTGGCGGGGCTGAGCGAGAGCCGGTCGGCGATCTGCTTCACGCGCAGGCCCTCGGCGAGCAGCTCGAGGATCTCGCGCTCGCGCGGGGTGAGCTCGAGCAGCTTCTCGACCTCGCCGGCGCCCTGGCCGAGCTCGGTTCCGACGAAGGTGCCGCCGCTGGCGACCACCTCGATCGCCCGGGCGATGTCCTCGCTGGGCGCCGACTTCAGCACATAGCCCGAGGCGCCGGCTCTCAGGGCGAGCGTCAGCAGGTCCGGCTGGGCGTGCGCCGTGAAGATGATCACCCGCGTCTCGGGGCGGACCTTGAGGATCTCGCGGGTCGCCTCGATCCCGTCCTGACCGGGCAGCTCGACGTCGACGATGCAGACGTCCGGCTTCAGCTCCTGGGCCTTGGCCACCACCTCCTCGCCGGTCTCGGCCTCGCCGACGATCTCGACCAGGGGAACCGAGGCCATGCGCGCCTTCACCGCCTCGCGGACGATCTCGTGGTCGTCGCAGAGGACGACTCGCTTTGGCCTGGCGGCGCTCATCCGTTGGGTATGCGCTGCGGGAGGCCGAAGTCCTGCAGCGCCGCGGGGATGCTCACGCTGCCGTCCGCCGCCTGCCGGTTCTCGATCAGCGCGATCAGGCTACGCCCCACCGCTACAGCCGTTCCGTTCAGTGTGTGCATCTCCTCCGGTCGTTCCCCCTCGGCGGGACGGTATCGCGCCCGCAGGCGGCGCGCTTGGTAATCGGTCGTATTGGAGCAGGAGGTGACCTCCCGGTAGCGCCCCTGGCTGGGGATCCAGGCCTCGCAGTCGAACTTGCGCGCGGCGGAGGCCCCGAGATCGCCGACCGCGATGTCCACCACGCGGTAGGGGATCTCCAGAGCCGCGAGGATCCTCTCCTGGAGGGCGAGCAGCCGCTCGTGCTCCTCGGCAGCCGCATCCGGCTCGACGAAGCTGAACATCTCCACCTTGTCGAACTGGTGCACGCGGAAGATGCCGCGGGTGTCGCGGCCCGCGGCGCCGGCCTCGCGGCGGAAGCAGGTCGAGTAACCGGCGTAGCGCAGCGGCAGCCGCTCGGCCTCGAGCACCGTGTCGGCGTGAAGCGAGGCCAGCGAGACCTCCGAGGTCCCGACCAGGAACAGCTCGTCGCGCGGGACCTCGTAGATCATCTCGCGCTCGCCCGGGAAGAAGCCGGTGCCATAGAGGGCCTGTTCGCGGACCAGGACCGGGGGAACCACGGGGGTGAACCCCTCGCCGCGGAGCAGCTCAAGCGCGAAGCGCACCAGGGCCATCTCCACCATGACCAGGTCGCCGAGCAGGTAGGCGAAGCGAGATCCCGAGGTCTCGGCCGCGGCCTCCATCTCGATCCAGCCGTGGCGCTGACCGAGATCGAGGTGATCGAGGGGCTCGAAGTCGAACTCCGGCGGGTCCCCCACCTTGCGCAGCTCGCGCGCATCCTTCTCGGCCATCCCCTCGGGCGCGTCGGGCTCCGGGAGGTTGGGCAGCTCGGCAAGCAGCCTGTCCTGCTCTGAGCGCAGCTCGCCGAGTTGGGGCTCCCGCTCCTTCAGCTCCGCCTTCAGGGCCGAGGACTGCTCGCGCAGCTCCATCGCCTCCGGCTCATTCGCCTTGCCGGCGCGACCGGCTTCCTCGATCTGCTCGGAGAGCCTGTTCTGCTCGGCTCGCATGTCGTCGAGCCGGGTGTTGAGCTCGCGGCGCTTCGCATCGACCTCCAGCAAGCGGTCGAGCCGCTCGGCCGCCCCGCGGCGCGCCAGCGCGGCGCGCGCGCCGTCGGGGTCGCTGCGGATCTTCCTCAGGTCGAGCGTGGTCCGCTCCGCCGGCTGGCTCTACTACGGCTGCCCGGGGAGCCGGGGCTCGTCGACGTCGGTGCCCGAGTACTCGGCGACGAATCGGGCGACGGCCTCGGCGTCCTCTCCGACGACGATGTTCTGGGGCATGATCGCGCCGGAGAAGCCGCCGTTGCGGATGGCGAACAGGGCGTCCTCGTAGGTCTCGGTGCGCTGGTCGAAGTCGGGGCCCTGAGCGCGCTGGCTGCGGTTCGCGGTCCCCTGAGTGCCGGCGGCTTTCATCGTGTGACAGCCCGAGCAGCGCTCGGCGAAGAGCTCTGCGCCGCGTTCCTCCTGCGCGGAGGCGTCGTCGCCGAGGTCTATCCCCTCGGTTCCGCAGGCCGCCAGCGCGAGGGCGGCCGTGGCGACTGCGATCGGTACGAGAACCCCACGCACGCGGCGGGATCATATGCGACGTGGCCACGGCGAACGGCGGCGCGGCCGAGCGCATACGGTTGGCGCGATGAACGGCGATCCGCCTTCACCACAGCGCTTCCGCGACGCGCTCGCCGCCTATCCGACCGGCGTCACGGTGGTGACGGCGATCGGCCCGTCCGGTCCCTCCGGAGCGACGGCCAATGCCGTCAGCTCGCTCTCGCTGGACCCGCCGATGATGCTCGCCTGCCTGGACCGGGGCTCCCGCACCTTGACCTCGGTGCGCGCGGCGGGCCGCTTCGGCGTCAATGCGCTCGCCGCCGGACAAGAGGAGGTGGCCGTGCGCTTCGCGCGCAAGGACCCCGAGCCCGAGAAGTGGGAGGGGATCGACTGGTCCGAGCGCAACGGTTCTCCCCGGCTGGCCGAGGCGCTGGTCTGGGTGGCCTGCGAGCTGCGCGACCTGATCGACGGCGGCGATCACCTGATCGCGACCGGGACCGTGCTCGAGGCCGACGCGCATCCCGGCATGCCGCTGATCTTCCACCGTGGCGCCTACCGCGACCTGCTCGCCGAGAGCTAGGGATGAACGTCCCGCGTACCCCCCGTAC
>CAYZPZ010000236.1:0-2926 GCA_964480205.1 uncultured Conexibacteraceae bacterium | reverse complement strand
CCCGTCGGGGCCGCTGGCGTACACATCGGGCCGCGACCCGGTGCCGCTCTCGGAGCTCGAGAAGGCGCTCCTGATCGCGGCGGGGACCGGCGTCTCGGGGTGGAATTTCGGCGTCCCCTTCGGGCCGGCGCGGCCGTCGGAGTACGGGCAGTTCACCCACCGCTTCACGGGGCGGACGATCCCGACCGCGGCGGGGATCGGAACGCCCGTCCTCTTCCACACGGACGACGACGGGACCTACCTGACGAACACGCGCGACACGCCGCCGTCCAGGATCCGGGAGCTGGAGGCGATCGAGGACGACGCCGACCGAATCCTCGCCGTCTGCCGGGAGCAGACCGTGCGGTTGAGCGACGAGCGGCTGGACCTGCCGGCCGCGCCGGGGCACATGATGGAGCCCAACTTCTGGATGGCGAACGCGGCGGGCTCGACGCTCTTCATGCCCATGGGCGACGTGAGCGAGCAGCTCCTCGGGATCCTCGCCATCTTCCTGGCGAACGGGTACGTGATCAAGGACGACCTGGCGAAGCGGCCCGCCGGCGACCTGGCGCCCTTCGTCCGGTCCGGGCTCCTCGACGAGGAGAAAGCCTTCCCGCTCTCCGTGCTCGAGCTGAGCACGTACGAGGCGAGCACCATGGAGCTGGCGTTCATGGGCCACAACATCGTGCTCGCGCAGCAGGCCATGGGGCTCGGCGGCCTCTTCTTCAACGGAGTGAATCGGTGGAGCGTGCTGGGAGCGTTCGCCGAGGACGGGGTCCGGGGCCTCGGCTTCCGCTTCGTGACCGATGAGCGCTGGACCACGCCGAACCCGGTGGGGCTCGAGGGCCGCTTCGAGGCGCTCTGCCCGCCCTTCCAGCCGGACATGCGGACGGCCGTCGAGACGTTCGTCGAGCGCAAGTTCGGGCCGGGCGGCGCGTACGACCCCGACTCGTCCGGGCCGTGGAAGGAGAGCGCGAAGGTGAAAGGGTCCGTTACGCCCTACAGCGGCGAGTTCGTCGACTGCATGAGCACCGTGGCCCAGTACGTCCTCGACACGTACGGGAAGTTCCCGGCGACCGTGCCGACGATCGCGCTGACCGCCTACGTGCAGGCCCAGCACATCGATACCGACTTCTACGACGAGCACTTCGACCCCGGCGCGTATCTCGAGACGCACGCCGCCCACATGGAGCGGTGGCACGGGGGCTAGAGTTTCCGCGCGTCCCGCTCCGAAGTGGGAGCGCGGGTGCATTCGATTGCCGTCGTCGAAGCCTACCGGACAACTCCCCAAACAACCGACCCGGGAGTATTCATTGGGGCCGTTCCTGGATCTATTCGGGGAAAGTCCCCAAACAATCTGCCTCGGGGGGCGTTGTTCGGGGACTTCACCAGAATAGTTGCGGACAACTCCCCAGAGATCTCGCGAAGGACGATCGTTTGGGGACTTCTCCGGGACGGCGAGCCGAGGAAGCGCTCGACCTGTTCGACTCGCTGGCGCCGGTCGATCCCGTGTTCATGCTCCGGTCCTGAAACGGTGCGGGCTTCACGACCGGGCACCCGCTGAACGGGCTGATCGAGGCGTACCGTTGGCACGGCAAGCGGTTCGTTCGAGAGCGAGGCCGCCCTCCCGCGCCGCACGGTCGGCTCTACCGCGCGAGCGGGTCCGGCCGGAGCTGGAACTTCACCACCTTGCTGGGGGTGCCCTTGCCGCCCTCCATGTGGAACGGCGCGCGCGTGCTGACCGTGGCCCAGAGGCCGCGGCCCTTCCAGCCGGCGTCGGGGTCGTCGATGCGGCCGTCCAGCCACTTGGTGTAGAAGCCGAGGGGGTAGGGGACCCGCAGGACCACCCATTCGCCGTCGTCGAGGACGAGGAGCGCCTCGGACTGGTTGCCCGTGTTGATGGGCGTGTTGGCGCCGAGGCCGAGGACGTCGTGCTGGTCGACCCAGGTGTAGTAGCTGGCCTCGGCGCTGCCGGACCCCGTGACGCCGCGGAGCTGGGGCGCGGGCTCGGTGAAGAAGGTCCAGCCCTCGGGGCAGTGCTGGCCGGTGGCCCGGGGCCCGTTGAGGGGGCCCGTGCAGTCGCGGCGGTCGAACCGTCCCATGTGGCCGCTGGCCAGCGCGACCCAGGCGACGCCCTCGCGGTCGATGTCCATCCCTCGCGGCGAGAAGCCTTCGATCGGCTCGCCGTTCTCGTCCACCGGAAGCTCGTAGACTTCGGCCAGCGCGGTGTGGGTGGGGTCGGGCCCCGGCACGAGCCGGACAACGGCGCCAGGGTAGCCGAGGGAGGAGCCCCAGACGGAGCCATCGGGCGCAGGCGCGACGGCGTAGAGGCCGGTGGTCACCCGCTTGTCGCGAGCCGGGTCCACCGGCTGATCGGGCTCGACCCACTCGTCGCGCCGGCCGTTGCCGTTGGTGTCCAGGATCAGCGGGGTCCAGCCCTGGGCGAGGCGCTCGTCGCCCGTCTCGTCGAACACGCGCGTGTTGAGCCACCCCACCGCGGAGCCGCCGCCGCTGGTCCAGAGCGTGTTGTCCTCGTCCTCGGCGAACATGAGGTGGTGGGTCGAGAAGCAGGTGCCGATGAGCGTCAGGCTGTCGGCGGCGGGGTCGTAGACGGCCAGGTGTCGCCCGGAGCGCTGGAGCGGGAAGACGGCGGCCGACGGGTGGTCGGAGCCGTCGCGGCACCAGGCCGGGTTGTCGGCGGGCCGCACGCGGGAGGTGATCCAGACGCGGCCCTCGTCGTCGAACATGGGGTTGTGGGCGTTGGCCTGGCTGTTCCAGATCGGCTCGTCCCCCCAGTAGGGCGAAGGCGCGGGCATGCCCGGGCCCATGGCGGGCGGCGTGGCGGGATCGCGCACGGTCAGCGGGACGCGGCTGGTGTCGTGCCGGATGGGGTCCAGGACCGGCATGTAGTCCGCGCTGGACTCGAGCACGCCGTAGAGTGGGCCAT
>CAYZPZ010000235.1:1743-2940 GCA_964480205.1 uncultured Conexibacteraceae bacterium | reverse complement strand
ACCGCGTCGACGCTCCCACGTCCGCCGGCGTCCACCGCGTCGCCTGGGACCTGCGCCACTCGCCCGCCACGCTGATCGGGCTCGGGAGCGGAGCCGGCGGTTCCGGAGGCTCGGGTGGCTTCGGCGGCTCGGGCTCGAGCGGCTTCATGGCGCTACCCGGCTCGTACACCGCCACCCTGGTCCGGGTGGAGGCAGGGGAGGTGACGGAGCTGTCGGGGCCGGTGGGGTTCCGCGTCGAGCCGCTCCACGACGGCGCGCTGCCCCGCGCCGGCGAGGCTGAGGTGGCCACGTTCCGCGCCGAGGTCGAGGCGTTCCAGCACGACCTGGCCCGCACGTCGGACCTCCTGGACGAACAGCTCCGGACCGTCGAGGCGCTCCAGACCGCACTGCATCGCGCCCCCACCGACTCGCCCGACCTCGCGACCCGCCTCTACGAGGCCCGGCAGGAGCTGCTGGAGCTGCGCGAGCGGCTGGAGGGCAGCGAGGCGAAGGACGAGATCGGGGAGCGCGGCCCGCCCACGCCTTCGAGCCGCCTCGGCGTCGGCATGCGCGGTCTCGGCACCACCTATGGGCCCACGCCGCTGCACCGCCGGGCCGTAGCGGCCGGACGGAGCGAGCTGGTCCCACTGCGCGACGACATCGAACGGATGGCCGAGGTAGTGGTCCCGGAGTTGGCTCGGGCCGTCGCCGAGACCGGCGCACCGCCCGTCGAACGCGTCCCCCGGACCTAGCACCGGCTCCGGATCCGCGCTGTGGGGGTCGACAACCGCCTTGAACTACGTCCCCCCGCCCGGCTCGAGCCAGTTTGCACGCTCACGGGGAACCCGACGCGCCGGTGGAGGCGTGGGTCGCGTCGGAGGAGGTACGGGCCGCGCGATCCAAGGGCCGCGCCGCGCTGCACGGTGCGGTTTCCCCCCACCATATAGCGCTGTCCGCGGGAACTGTTGGTACGGCCGCGACTCGCCACGGCGCCGGAACTATCGAAGTAGTTGGGGAGCCGGCGGATGAAGACGCCGCGGTGCCGGTAAAGGTGCTGAAGGCGCGGCCGCAGCCGCGGCACCGGTATCGCGCTCGGCCGGAAAACCGCCCCCACTTCTGGACGTGCGTGCCGGCGCGCGACAGTGCGGCCGCTGGCATGGTAGGGCGATAGCGGGATCGGCGATAGCGGGATCGGCCATAGCGGGATCGGCCATCAAA
>CAYZPZ010000235.1:0-1643 GCA_964480205.1 uncultured Conexibacteraceae bacterium | reverse complement strand
GGCGATAGCGGGATCGGCGATAGCGGGATCGGCCATAGCGGGATCGGCCATCAAAACATCGCCGCGAAACCAACAGTTGCTGCGGACAGCGTCTTAGGGGGGCCACCTGAACCCCCCTTTCCGCATCGAACGTTACATTTCGTCCGCCGCTGGACGCCTCTTCTCGAACCGAAGCCCTTTCGATCCCGGGGCCACGCCAGCCCCTACTAGCCTACGCCGCCGGTCAGGACAAACCGATCCTCCACGCGCTCTATCTGTGCCTGGAGCGACAGCGTGGAGCCGTTCCGCAGCGTGACGGCCCCGATGAGCCGGGAGCCTCTGGTTGTCGTCGTGATGCGGTCCAGCTCCACCGACTCGATTCGCTCCAGGTCGGACCATCCGACCTGCTGGCCGCGCCTGATGGTGTTGCCGACGCGGTGGAGCCCGAACAGCTCGGCCACGTACTGGGGCTCCGGCATGCCGTGGTCGACCACCTGCGTGCGGTAGTGGTCGCGTGCCGCGGCGTCAATGAGATCCTGCCAGGCATGCGCCTCCAGCGCTGCCTCCACCTGTCGCGCGAACGCCTCCAGCTCCGGCTGATCCGTGAGGGGCGGCCGCTCGGTCGAGGAGCGGCACGCGGTCACGGGCAGCAGGAGCAGCAGCAGGAGCAGGAGCAGGTGCCCGCGGGTCCGGCCGTCCTGGAGCATGTCGTCCTTTCCGTCAGTCGTCGTCGCGCTCGATTTCGATCTCGACCACGCCGTCCTCGAACTCCGCCTCGAATTCCACGAGCTGCCCCGAGAGCGCGGCCAGGTTCAGCACCGTGCCGTCCACGTTGCGGAACCAGACGTCCGGCGAGAGCAGGATGGTGATCTGACGGCTCTCGCCCTCCTCGGTCAGCTCGAGGGGCGGGCTCAGATCGATTTCCACCTCGATCTCGGCGGCGAAGAAGGTGGTGAAATCGAGGGCCGTGGGCGCGGCCTCCGGCAGGAACGAGCCGGTGATCGCCATGCTGGCCTCCGCGGGCCAGACGCCGGCGCCGAAGATCGCCTCGATCTGCGACCGAACCGCCTCCGCCTCCTCGTCGTCCGCGTCGTCATCGTCGTCGAAGTCGAGGTCCTCGACCTCCCACTCGAGCTCGCTGTACGTGCCCAGCGGAACCGTCGAGGTCGCCACCTGGAGCGCCGTCCCGTCGGTGGGGATCCGGACGAGGGCCGCGGGCGCCTCGAACTCCTCGCAGTCGTCGTCATCGAACTCGACGTCGCACGCGGACAGGGCCCCCTCCAGCTCGAACTCCGCCACGATCACGTGGATCTCGTCGATCGTCAGCGTCCCGTTCGTCCCCGCCACCGCGATCGATCGGGCGGGCGGTTGCGGACCGAGCGCGGCGGAGGCGGCGGCGCCATCCGTGGCGCTCGAGGAGGGAGTCGTGGCGAGGGCGATATCGACCGTGGCCCCGCCGTCAACGTCGGTGCCGAAGTCACAGGCCGCGAGCGCTCCGGCGGCCACGAACAGTGTCGGGATCATGCGGTACATATTCGTACTCCTGGGGAAATCGGTGGTCGTGGGAGTGGGATGCAGGAGAAGTGCCGGAACGGAGGTCGCGTTCCGCGTCGGACGTGTTACCTTCCGACCTGAATTGGCCCATTTTCAGCACAACGATTCCC
>CAYZPZ010000234.1:0-2945 GCA_964480205.1 uncultured Conexibacteraceae bacterium | reverse complement strand
GAACTTCTCCTCAGCCTCGGGGTCGTGGGCGTTGACGTCGGGATGCAGCTCGCGGGCCAGGCTCCGGAAGGCCTTCTTGATCTCCGACTCGGAGGCATCGCGGCCGATGCTGAGCACCTCGTAGTAATCGCGCGGCATTGAGACCCGCTCCGCCCGACGCTAGGTCTCGTAGACGGCCTCGAACAGCCGCGAGAGCTCGCCCGCCGCCTCCCGAACCGAGGCGATCGCCACCGCGTAGTCCATCCGCAGGGGGCCGATCACCCCGACCGCGCCGAGGTTCCGGTAGCCGAGGCCGTAGTTGGCACCGATCACGCTGACCGAGCGCAGCTCGGGCTGGGGGTTCTCCTCGCCGATCCAGGCGAACACCTTGTTCTCGTCCAGCGCGGAGCGCAGGGTGCGGAGCACGTTCACCCGCCGCTCAAGCGCCCGCATCAGCTCGTCGGCATGAGGAACGTCGCCCGAGTGCTCCTCGGAGAGCAACCGCGCGGCCCCGTCGACGTACAGCGTCTCCTCGCCTGTGTCCTCGAGGTTGATGAAGGCGCCCCCGATCTCGTCGAGGAAGCCCTGCTCGGTCTCGCTCAGCTCCGGATCTTGCAGGCGATCGGCGGCCATCCGCGCCCCCAGCCCCAGCCCCGCGAGGCGCTCGTTCAGGTAGCTGCCGGCCCACTCGACCAGACCCGGGTCCACCTCCGAGGGAAAGGTGAAGACACGCTTGGTGACGCCGCCGTTGGATGCGATCACCACCACCATCACCGTCCGCGGCTGCAGCCGCAGCACCTCGACCCGGTGGATGGTCGCGGTGTGCAGCGGGGGCGCGCTGACCAGCGCGACCAGGTCGGTGATCCGCGACAGGGCGGCGGTGGTCTCGCGGATCGCCTCGTCGACCTCGCGCCGCATCCGGGTCACGCGCAGCTTCCCCGAAGGGGGCGTCGGCAGCCGGTCGGTGGAGGCGAGCAGCTGCTCGACGTAGAAGCGGTAGCCGGAGTCGGTCGGGACCCTGCCCGCCGACGTATGCGGGTGCGTGAGCAGGCCCTGCTGCTCGAGGGAGGCCAGCTCCGCTCGAATCGTGGAAGGGCTCCAGCTCACCTCGCCGTGCGAGGCGATCGCCTGCGAGCCGATCGGCCTGCCGTCCTCGACGTAGTCCTCGACCACGGCGCCCAGGATCGTTCGCTGTCTCTCGCTCAGCATCGCACCGCGAATTGTAGGTTCGCCGGTGCTCTGCCCCGGTTCAGTCGGTTCGAAGCTCGGCGGTCGCGTTGCGGATGATCTGGTTGCCGCCCTGCTCGGCGACGGTGTCCACGACCGCGCGGCCGTCCTCGGCCTCTGTGACCGTGCCGGTCACGGTCACCTCCTGCTCGGGAAAGCCCATGCCCCGGAACTGCACCTCCAGGCGCTTCAGCGCGCGCGGGTCTCCCCCGGCGGCGGCGCTGTTGGCGCGAGCCACCTGAGCCATCGTCCACAGCCCGTGCAGGATCACCCCGGGCAGGCCGGCGGACTTGGCGAACTCGGGGTCGGTGTGGATCGGGTTGGGGTCGCCGGAGGCCTCGGCGTAGCGCTTGGTCAGCCCCGCGTCGGGCGTCACCCTCAGCTCCGGAATCGACTCGCCCTGTTTCAGCTCGGCCATTCGCTCCTCCTAGACGCCGCGGACGATGTTGGTCCAGGTGCCGGTCACGGTCTCGGCGCCTTCCTGGTTGGTGGAGACCGTCTCGAACACGTAGAAGCCCTTGCCGTCCTTCTCGTAGATCTCCTTGCACTCCGCGGTGGTGGTGATCACGTCGCCGGCGCAGACGGGCTCCCCCCAGCGGAACTCCTGGCCGCCGTGCACCATCGCCGGGAAGTTGATCCCCACCTCCGGGTCGAGGATCGCGGGGCCCATCGCGGGCGCGCTGTAGACGACCGCGAACATCGGGGGCGCCACCAGGTCGCGGAAGCCGGCCGCCTTGGCGGCGCCGGCTTCGCGGTAGACCTCGTTGTCCTCGCCGACGGCGTCCGCGAACTTGCGGATTCGCTCGGCGTCGACCTCGAAGGTCGCGGGCTCCCACTTCTTGCCGACTGCCTTGGTCTCGACCGGCACGGCGGGCGATTCTAGTCATGGCCGTTCTGAGGGGCCGGACGGTGATCGAGGCCGTCAAGCTGGGTAGCAGAGGTCCATGAGGTTGAAGCTGACCCAGCAGGACGCGGGCGGCACCACCTTCCTGCGGCCGGGCGCCCTGCCCCTGGTCGTGGCGGCGATCGTGGTTCCGGTCCTGGCCCTCTTGCTGGGCGGACTGCTCGTCGCCGGCAGCAGCGGCCTGGGGCTGGCGGCGGGGGCGCTGGCGATCGCGACCCTGATCGTGGTCGCCGTCCGAGCGAAGCAGAAGGGCACGCTGGAGGTCGCCGAGCACACCGACGCGGGGCATCGGGTGCTGGTGATGACCCGGGAGGAGATCGGACCCGATGCCGCGCAGCGGATCTCCGAGCGCGCCGGCGACGTCGACGACGTGCGTTTGATGGTGCCCCTGAGCAGCAGGACGATCGACCGCTGGCTCTCGGCCGAGGACCCGGCGCGGCGCGATGCCGAGGGGCTGCTGGCGCGCTCGGCGGCCACGCTGGTCGCTGCCGGGCTGCCGGTGAGCGGCTCGATCGGCGACTCCGACGCGGCCACGGCGCTCGAGGACGAGCTGCGCTCCTTCCCGGCGGACGAGCTGATCGTGCTCACCGCCGGTGACACCGAGGATCCGCTGCTGGCGGCGACCCGACGCGCCGACCTGCCGCTGACCCAGCTCAGCCCCTCCTAGCCCGGCGCCCTCAGCGCTCGGCGTCGACCTGCAGCACCGCCAGGAATGCCTCCTGCGGCACCTCGACCGCGCCGACCTGCTTCATCCGCTTCTTGCCCTTCTTCTGCTTCTCCAGCAGCTTGCGCTTGCGGGTGACGTCGCCGCCGTAGAGCTTGGCGGTGACGTCCT
>CAYZPZ010000233.1:0-2950 GCA_964480205.1 uncultured Conexibacteraceae bacterium | reverse complement strand
GCCTCATTACATAGATTGGCGCGCGATGCTGATCGGCGCCCACGTCTCCACCTCCGGCGGCCTCCTGAACGCACTGGAGCGGGCCACGGAGACGCGCTCGGACGCGATCCAGATCTTCAACCAGAGCCCCCGGATGTGGCGGCCGACGAAGTACAGCGACGAGGACTTCGCCGCCTTCCGCGAGGCGATCGGGAGCTCGCGCGTGCAGTCGGTGGCGATTCACATGATCTATCTGATCAACCCCGCAGCCAAGGACCGCGAGATCCGCAAGAAGTCACTCGACTCGCTCACCCACGCGCTGCGGGTCGGAGAGGGGATCGGCGCGCTCGGGGTGGTCGTCCACCCCGGAGCGCTGAAGCAGGAGACACGGACCAACGCGCGCAAGCGCGCCGTGAAGCTGATCCGCGAGTCGCTGGCGCGGACCGAGTCCTGCCCGATCATCTACGAGAACACCGCCGGCTCGCCGCAGCTGCTCGGGCGGGACTTCGACGAGACGGCGCAGCTGATCGACGCCACCGGCGGGCCTCAGCGCTTGGGCCTGTGCGTCGACAGCTGCCACCTGCACGCCACCGGCTACGACGTCCGCACGCCCGAGGGGGTGAGCGAGCTGGCCGACGAGATCGAGGCCAAGGTCGGTCTCGACCAGCTCAAGTGCCTGCACCTGAACGACTCGCGCGACGACTGCGGCTCCAACCGCGACCGGCACGCGCCGCTGGGCAAGGGCGAGATCGGCCGCAAGGGGCTTCGCGCCTTCCTGGGGGAGCGGCGCTTTCAGGGACTGCCGGTGCTGCTGGAGGGCCCTGGCTTCGACGGGCGCCAGCCGGGGCGCAAGGACGTGCAGTACGCGCGGCGGCTGTGGCGGGAGGCGACCCGCTAGCTCAGGAGTCGATCGATACCAGGTCGATGACGAAGACCAGGGTGGCGTTGGGGGCGATGTCGGGTGGCTGGCCCTCGGGGCCGTAGGCGAGCTCGGGCGGGATCACCAGCTGCCGGCGGCCGCCGACCTTCATCCCCTCCAGGCCCTGCTCCCAGCCGGGGATCACCTGGCCGCCGCCGATCTCGAGCTGGAGGGGCTGGCCGCGCTCATACGAGGAGTCGAACTCATCCCCGCTTGAGAAGTCGACTCCCACGTAGTGAACGCTGACCCGGTCGCCGGCCTGCGCCGCATCGCCCTCCCCTTCCTCCAGGTCCTCGATCTGAAGCTCGCTCGGCGGTGGCCCCTCCGGGACCGCGACCTCGGGCTTGGAGGCGGCCTCCGCGGTGGTCGAGCCGTCATCGGGGTCGTCGCCGGCACGGGCGATGAGCACGACTGCGACGATGATCACCAGAGCAACGCTGAAGAGCCCGAGCGCGAGCAGCCGGCGGTCCATCGGGCCTCAGCGAACCGCGTTGCGAAGGTCAAAGGCCTCGATCTCCGCGGGGCCGTCGAAGAAGCGCTTGTTGACGCACTCGTAGGCCGGACCCTCGCCCTCGTAGGCCTTCTCCACCGTGAAGTGGCACTGCGGCAGGGGGTCCCCGGTCATCTTGATGCCGCCGAAGCCTCCCGCCCGCTCGGCGAGCAGGAAGAGGTCCAGGTCCACCTCGGCGCGGAAGACCTTGTTGAGACAGCCGAAGAAGCGACGCCCGGTTGCGGCCTCCTCGTAGGAGTAGAGAAAGCGGCAGCCCATCTCCATGCAGGCGTGCGGCTGCACCAGCTTGTCGCAGAACCCGCGGCACTGGCGGCATTCGCCCGGCGAGCTGGTCTTTTGGGTCCTCTGGGTCGGCACAGGGCGCAGTCTAAGGCTCCGTCCCGGCGCATTGGCCGGGTTCGGGGCCGCTTGGACCCTCCGCTTAGGCGGCCCGGGCGCCGGCGCCGAGCAGCGAGTCGAGCTCGGCGTGGAGGGCGGCGGAGTCACGCACGCGGTAGGCGTCGCCGAAACGAAGCTGCCGGGTCCCCTCGTGTGTCTCCATCCTCAGCACTACCTCGGTCTCCCCAGGGAAGGCCTCAAACACCGTCTTCAGCTCCTCGATCAGGGTGGGCTCAAAGTCCGCGGCCTTGATCGGCAGCACTATCGGCTTCGCCGCGCGCACGGCGCGCGCCCGGGACACCTCGTCGTCCGTGGGCTCGAAGGCCTCCAGCTCCTGGGCGATCAGCTTGGTCTGGCCGCGCTCCTGGTGGTCGAGCCGGCCGCGGACCAGCAGCACGCGGTCCACCGCCAGCACCTCGGCGGCCTCCTGGTAGGCCTTGCCCAGGATCAGCGTCTCCACCTGGCCCTCGACGTCATCGAGGGTGACGAAGGCCATCGGGTCCCCGCGCTTCGTCTTGTGGCGCTTCATCTCGGTGACGATGCCGCCGACCGTGACGAAGGAGCCGTCGGCCTTGCCCGACAGCTCAGAGAGCGAGCAGTCGACCCGGGCGCGCAGGGCGTCGCGGACCTCGGCCAGGGGATGCGACGACAGGAAGGTGCCCAGGGTTTCCTTCTCCAGCCGCAGCAGCTCGCGCTGATCGAACTCGGCGACGGTCACGGGCGGATGCTGAGCGCGCGGCGGGGCGTCGGCCCCTCCCCCGCCCAAGTCGAAGATCGAGCCCTGGCCGAGCCGCGAGTCCTCCTGGGCGCGCTGGCCGAAGGAGGTCGCGGCGGGCAGCGCCTCCAGCATCCCCCTGCGGCTGGCGCCGGTCGAGTCGAGCGCGCCACACTTGACCAGGCACTCGACAGCGCGGCGGTTGACCGCGCGGCTGTCGACCCGCTCGCAGAAATCGTAGATCGAGGTGAACTCGCCGCCGTCGGCCCGAGCCTCGAGGATCGCCTGCACCGCCGCGTGGCCAACGTTCTTGACCGCGTCCAGGCCGAAGCGGATGCTCTTTCCGGAGACGACGAAGCCGTGCTCGGAGGCGTTGACGTCCGGCGGTAGCACCTCGATCCCCATCTCGTCGCAGCGGTTGACGAAGAACGGCACCTTGTCCTTGGTC
>CAYZPZ010000232.1:0-2968 GCA_964480205.1 uncultured Conexibacteraceae bacterium | reverse complement strand
TCTTCCTGCTGCGCGACGGCCGCGACGTGGTCGCCTCCTGGCTCGACGCCTACCGGTCGGGAACCTGGGCGATCCAGGGCGGGGCCTACCCGGTCTCGGCCAGCGGCCGCCTCGGCCTGATCCGGTGGCAGTCGGCCGTATGGCGCAAGCGCACCGAGGTGGTGCAGGCCGCGTTCGCCGAGCGGGACCCCTCGCTTCGGGTGATGATCCGCTACGAGGAGCTGCGCCGCTACCCGGCCGCCGCGCTGGAACGCGTTTGCGCGACGCTCGACACCCCCCAGGACCCGGAGCGCCTGGAGTCGATCGCCAGCGCCAACTCGTACGAGAGCGTGCCCTTCAGGGACAAGGGGCAGGGCCGCGAGATCCGCCGCGCCCAGCCGGGTTCCTGGCGCCAGAGCATGACCGCCGAGGAGATCGCCGCCATGCACGAGATCCTCGGCCCGAAGCTCGCCGAGCTCGGCTACCCCGATCCCTACGGCCGCGACCTCGTCCGCGCCGCCTGAGTGGCGGTCGCGGCCGCGGCCTGACCCCTACCCCTCGCCCGAGGCCGGCTCGCCGGAGGAAGTTCCCGTAGGGCTGGTCGGCTTGCCCTCCGGGGTCAGCGGCGGCTCCCACTGCTCGTCCTCCTGCTCGGAGCGCCGCCGCATCATCGACATCGCGCCCAGCATGAACACCCCGATGATCGCCGCGATCACCACCGCCAGCAGCGGCGATGCCAGGAAGAAGAGCGCGATCACGAGCAGGGCGGCGAGGGCTACGCCGACGTATGTGGTCAGGGATTCCTGTCCGAACATGCCGTCTGCCCTGGTCTTCCCCCGCCCGGCGCGGCCAAACGTCACCGCGAGGTCAGCGGATCGCCCGCCGACCGACCGCCTGTACTAGGTTCGTGCCATCAAGCTTCTAGCCTTCAGCGACCTGCACACCGACCTCGATCGCGCCCAGGCCCTGGCCGAGCGGACTGGGGAGGCCGACCTGGTGATCGGCGCCGGCGACTTCGCCTCGGTGCACCGCGGGCTGGAGGAGATGATCGTCGCCCTGAGCGCAATCGAGACCCCGACCGTGCTGGTCCCGGGCAACAACGAGACCGAGGATGCCCTGCGCGCCGCCTGCCAGGGGTGGGAGGCGGCCACGGTCCTCCACGGCGGCGGCGCCAGCCTCGCCGGGGTGGAGGTCTTCGGGTTGGGGGCGGGCGTGCCGATCACCCCCTGGGACTGGAGCTTCGACCTGAGCGAGGAGGACGCAGGGGCGATGCTCGCCGACTGTCCCGAGGGTGCCGTGCTGGTCTCGCACTCCCCGCCCCGCGGGCACTGCGATGTCAGCGGCTCCGGAGAGCACCTGGGAAGCACCGCGGTGCTGGACGCAATCGAGGCGAAGCGCCCGCGCCTGCTGCTCTGCGGCCACATCCACGAGTCGTGGGGTGAGCGGAGCTCGATCGGCGAGACCGAGGTGATCAATCTCGGCCCCGACGGCGAGCTGATCGAGCTCGAGGCCGGCGATTGATCGGCACCGTGCCCGCCAGCGGCTAGATTTCCTCGGTGATGGCCGACCGGCACCCAGATCCTCGCGAGGCCGACGAGTGGCGTGTCGAGGTCAAGCTCGAGGCCGATGACCTCGGTCACTCGCTGGGCGAGCGGCTGCGCGCCCTCGATCTCGACAACGAGGCGCGCAAGCGGCTCGGGGGCAGCGTGATCGTCACCCGAGACGGTCCCCACCTGTTCCTCTACTCCTGGCACGAGGA
This sequence comes from uncultured Conexibacteraceae bacterium, assembly GCA_964480205.1. Classification (GTDB taxonomy): domain Bacteria; phylum Actinomycetota; class Thermoleophilia; order Solirubrobacterales; family 70-9; genus CAYZPZ01. The sequence goes on along the minus strand of CAYZPZ010000232.1, from coordinate 1,230 downwards.
GGGCGCCCAGGAGGCCGAGCGCGTCGTCCGCGACCTGATGGAGGAGGACGGCCTGGCCGGAGAGGTGATTGTGACGCGCTGGCATCCCGTCGAGGAGGCCTGGAAGCCGGCCGGGGAGCCCGGCCCGCAGAGCGCGGGAAAGCGCACGGAGGGGCAACGCCGCCGCGAGCGCGCGGCGGAGATCGAGCGCAGCGAGTCCGGGCACTACCCCTGGGAGGTGGTGATCGACCTGCCCGACCTGGCCTCCACCCGCGAGCTTGCCGAGCGGCTCGGCGAACGGGGCCTTCCTGTGAAGCGGCGCTTCAAGTACCTGCTGGTCGGCGCCGACACCGAGGACGCCGCCGTCGAGCTGGGCCGCAGCTTCGAGGGCGAGGTTCCCGAGGGCAGCCACGTCGGCATCCGGGCCAATCCCCAGGACATGCCGGTGCCCGCCTTCGTCCAACTGGGCTCCCTGAAGCCCGGCGTGATGAGGGACCTCGGGCTCTAGATCAGCCGCTGACGATCCGGTCGCGGCCCCTCGCCATGGCCGCTCCGGTCGATCGGCGTCCCTGGCAACCGCTTTTTCCCCGAAACCGCCGCTCACAGGACGCTTGATCGACCACGCGGAGTACGGAAGTTGGAGATGTTTGTACGCGTGGATAGATGCCTCGCGGCCGCCGCGGAGCTAATCTGCGCTCTCTGTCGTGCGATCAAACTGGCGGCGCGCCGGTCGGCGCGTCGTCTTGCCAGAGGAGGACCTCGACCCGATGCTGAAGACCCGCCATCAAAACGTCACTTCCGCCAGCTGGAGCCCCAACGGCGAGGCCCTGGGCACGGTGGATCTCACGGAGGAGACCAACAATCCCTTCGGCTCCGACGTCTTCTCCGTGGCGGTTCAGAAGGAGCGGCTGCCCAAGGGCGTATTCGAGAAGGTCCAGGCGACCCTCGAGGGCGGGGTGGCACTCGATCCCGAGCTCGCGGACGCGATGGCCGAGGCGATGAAGGAGTGGGCCCTGGAGCGCGGCGCCACCCACTTCACCCACGTCTTCCAGCCCCTCACCGGGCTCACCGCCGAGAAGCACGACTCCTTCTTCGAGCCCAACCGCGAGGGCAAGTGGCTGTCGAAGTTCTCCGGCAAGGAGCTGATCCAGGGTGAGCCCGACGCTTCCTCCTTCCCCACCGGGGGCGTCCGCGACACCTTCGAGGCGCGCGGCTACACCGCCTGGGATCCCACCAGCCCCGCCTTCATCC
>CAYZPZ010000231.1:0-2969 GCA_964480205.1 uncultured Conexibacteraceae bacterium | reverse complement strand
GCCGATGCTCCACAAGGCGATCCAGCAGTTCCTCGAGGACGTCGCCTGGGACGAGCTGGACTACCTGCTGCTGGACCTGCCGCCGGGCACTGGCGACGTCTCGATGACCCTGGCGCAGCTCCTGCCCCAGGCCAAGGTCCTGATCGTCACCACCCCGCAGCCGGCCGCGCAGAGCGTCGCCGCCCGCGCCGCGGAGATGGCGAACAAGGTGGACCTCGAGCTGATCGGCGTGATCGAGAACATGTCGGCCTTCACCGGTCCCGACGGCGAGCGGGTGGCGATCTTCGGCGAGGGCGGCGGGCAGCTTCTGGCAGATGACCTGGACGTGCCGCTGTTGGCCAAGGTGCCGCTGGCCGAGGAGCTGCGCGAGCACGCCGACAGCGGCCGTCCCCTGGTAACTGAGCAGCCTGACGCGCCCGCCTCGCAGATGATCCGCGAGGCCGCCCGGGGGATCATCGCCTCCACCCCGGTGGAGCTGCCCGTGATGCAGGCCGCCGCGGCGCAGGGCGCCGCACCGGCCGCGGTCAGCGGGACCGAATTGCCGGTAGTGCAATAAAGCACGAGAACTAGGGACGAAACGGGCCGGCGGCTTCGCTAGGCTGCCCGCCCGGCATTGCCAATCAGCTCAAGGATGAGCTTGGGTGGGCGGCGCCGGTGGGTCGGGAGACGAAGAAGGAGCGACGTTGACTGACACCGAGAAGCCAACACGCCTGAACACGCGCCGGGGCCTGAGACGGGCCACCTTGGGCGCAACCCTCTGCCTGGCTGCTGCCCTGCTCGTTTCCCCCGTGCCCGCCCAGGCCGGCGAGTTCGACAATCTGCTCGCTCCGGAGCAGACCTGTCCGGGTCAGACCAACCCGAGTCTGAAGCGCTCGAAACAGGCCCAGGCTCTGCTCTGCATGCATCGCTACGCGCGCGGCGTCCTGGGCCTACCCGCGCTGTACAGCGTCAAGAAGCTGCGCAAGTCCTCTCGCCTGAAGGCCAAGGATCTGCGGCGATGTCAGCAGCTCAGCCACACGGCGTGTGGGCGCAGCCCCTTCTACTGGCTCAGGCGGGTCGGGTTCAAGCGAAGCAAGCGCGGAGGCGAGAACCTGGCGCTCGGTTCAGGCTCGGCCGGCACCGCTCGCGGCGCGATGCAGGGCTGGCTCAACTCCCCCTCGCATCGTGAGGTCATCCTGCAAGGAAAGTTCAAGCGGATCGGGATCTCCATGGTCCGCGGCAAGTACAGGGGCTACAGGGGCGTCCAGTTCTGGGTCGCCCATGTGGCCTCGAAGCGCTGACGCCCCCGGAGGCACTAGGCCTTGGACTTGTAGTACTCGAGGTTGACCTCGGTGTACTTGGACCACTCCTCGGGGAGCTGGTCCTCGGCGAAGCAGGCGTCGACGGGGCAGGCCTCGACGCAGGCGTCGCAGTCGATGCACTCGTCGGGATCGATGTAGAGCTGCTCGACATTGTCGTAGTCGGGCTCGTCGGGGGTGGGGTGGATGCAGTCCACCGGGCAGACCTCGACGCAGGAGTTGTCCTTGGTGCCGATACACGGCTCCGCGATGACGTATGCCACTGAGCTCCTTCGGGTCGATCTCTCTGCTTACGCCGCCGCCCGGCATCTGCCGGGCGGAACGGACATTCTAGGGAACGAGGCCTGCCCGTTGCGGGCTCGCCTCTGGCTACAGTGGGGCGGTGATCCTGCTGACGGGTGCGACCGGCACGATCGGCGGCGAGCTGCTGCCGCTGCTGCTCGAATCGGGCGCCGAGGTGCGAGCGCTGGTACGCGAGCCGCGGCGGCTCGGGGCCGAGCGCGTCAACGTCCAGATCGCGCTCGGCGATCTCTCAGACCCCTTCTCGATGCGCCACGCGATGCGCGGCGTCGACACCGTCGTCCACCTGGCCGCGACGATCCGCGATCAGCCGGGCGGCTCGATCGAGGAGCTGAATGGGCTGGCCACCGTCCGCCTGCTCCGATCGGCCGAGCGGGCCGGCGTGAAGCGCTTCGTCTTCTTCTCGGCGATCGGAGCGACGTCATTTCAGCGCACCCGCTTCTTCCGGGCCAAGGCGCTGGCCGAGGAGGCCGTACTCCACTCGCCGCTGGAGACGATCGTCTTCGCCCCCTCGATCGTCTACAGCCCCGGCGATCCCTGGCTTACCCTGCTCGATCGGTTCAGCCGACTGCCCGCCGTGCCGGTTTCTGGCACGGGCTGCGCCCGCTACCAGCCGATCTGGGCGCGAGACGTGGCGCGCTGTGTCGCCGGCGCGCTCGACGGCGCGGGGGTGGATGGCGGCGCAGCGGATGGCGGCAACGGCCGCTACGAGCTCGCCGGCCCCGAGACGCTGAGCTACGACGAGATCGTCGAGCATGTGCTCGAGGCCGCCGATCGCGATCGGCCGCTGGTTCACGTTCCGCTTCCGGTGGTCCGCGCCGGTCTTCGCGTCCTCGAGCTGTTCGCCGGCTCCTCGGCCTTCGCCACCTGGGAGGAGGCGGAGCTGATGGAGGTGCCGATGACCAGCGAGCGCGGCCCTGACGACGCGGAGCGCCTCGGGGTCGAGCCGCGGCGGATGGCCGAGGTACTCGGGGAGTAACCCGGCGAACGAAAGAGGCCCGGGCGCGAGCCCGGGCCTCTCGAAGTCGCCCGCGCTCGCGGGCACTCGCCTGTTGAGGCGAATTACATCATCCCGCCCATGTCGGGCATGCCGCCTCCGCCGGGCATGCCGGCGCCGGCGCCCTCCTTCTCGGGCGGTTCGGCGACGATCGCCTCGGTGGTGAGGATGTTCTTGGCGATCGAGCCCGCGTTCTGCAGCGCCGAGCGGGTGACCATGGTCGGGTCGATGACCCCGGCGTCGACTAGGTTGCCGTACTCGCCGTTGTCGGCGTTGAGGCCCTCTCCGGCCTTCAGGCCGCGCACCTTCTCGACCACGACCGAGCCCTCGAAGCCCGAGTTCTCGGCGATCTGCCGGATCGGCTCCTCGAGCGC
>CAYZPZ010000230.1:0-2970 GCA_964480205.1 uncultured Conexibacteraceae bacterium | reverse complement strand
GTCTCCTCGCCCTGCACCCCGGCTACGAAGACGACCGTGAGGATGTTGAGGTAGCCGAGCAGGACGATCACGGAGGCGAGGCCCCCGAACAGGCTGCCGTAGGAGGCGACATCGCTGACGTAGATCCCGTAGAGCAGCGAGGCGACGATCCACCCGCCGATGACCAGCAACGGGCCGCGGTAGCTCCAGCGCCGCCGGCGCCGCGCCGGCGGCGCGAAGCGGTGGACCAGCCAGAGCATGCCCAGCAGGATCACGGCCACGATCCCCCAGCGCGCCACGAACAGAAGCGCGTCCAGACCCACGCCGAGGCCGAGCGAATCGGCCCCTCGGCCCCCGGCCGCCGCGGTGAGCACCGCGGCCAGCAAGGGGGGAAGGACCGCGAGGCTGAGCAGCACCGAGGTTCCCACCCGTTGCCTCCACGGCCGTCGGTCCTTCTCCCCGCGCACGTCGCTGTAGAGGCGCATCGTCGTTCTCAGCACTGCCGAGAACTGCCAGATCGCCAACACCAGGCCGAGCGTCAACCACAATCCCTGGCGCTCCGTCAGGACCCCCTCCACTGTCCGGTCGAGGACGTCGAACGACTCCTCGGAGAGTGAGTCGCGGGCCTGCTCGGCCAGCTCGTCGCGCCACACCTCCTCGATTCCCAGGAAGCCGAGCACCGCGACGCCGGCGAGCGTCAGGGGCACCAGGGCGAAGAGCAGCTGCCAGGCGAGTGCAGCGGCCTGCGCGAGCAGGTTGTGCGCTCGAAATCCCGTCACCAAGCGGCTGCGATCCAGACTCCGGTAGGCGCTTGCGACCGCGGCGCGCGACCTGCCCAGTTCTCGTCGCATGCTCAGCCCGCGCCGACGGGGGTCTCCGCGGGCTCGGTTCGCTCGCGGATGTAGCCGGCGACCCGGGTCCCGACCGCCGCGATCGGGACGGCGACCAGTGCCCCCAGGACCCCGGCGATCAGCGCACCGCAGGTGACCGCGAGGAGCACGCCCGCGGGATGGACCTCAACCGCGCGCCCGACCACCACCGGCTGCAGCACGTTGCTTTCGATCTGCTGCACCGCGACGACGGCCGCCAGGACCGCCAGGGCTATCACCAGGCCCTCGGCGATCAGGGCGACCACGACGGCTGCGAGCCCCGTCACCACCGCGCCCGCAATCGGAACGTACGCGCCGAAGAAGGTGAAGACGGCCAGCGGCAGCGCCGAGGGCACGCCGAGCAGTACCAGGGCGAGACCGATGAAGGCCGCGTCGAAACTCGCCACGATGGTCATGCCCCGGAGGTACCGGGCCAGCGTCTCCCAGGAGCCGGCGCCGATCGCCGCGACGTGCTCCCGCCGCTGCGGCGCGAACAGCCCGATCAGCCACTCGCGGATGCGGTCCCCGTCCTTCAGGAAGAAGAAGGTGAGAACGAGCGCGATCAGCACGGTTGCCACAACCTCGACCACCACCTGGGCGCCGCTCAAGACGCCGCTCAGGATCGCGTCGGTGTTGTCGCGAGCGGCCGCCGAGACGTCATTGGTGAAATCGTCGATCTGCTGCTCGGAGAGGTCGAGCGGGCCCTCGACGAGCCAGTCGCGCACCTCGTCGGCCCCGTCCGCGATCTCGCCGCCGAGGTCGCGCATCTGATCCACGAACGGAGGCAGCAGCAGCCACAGCAGGCCCCCTAGCGCGGCCACGGCCGCGGCGAGGACCGAGCCGGCCGCCAGCGCAGGCGGCCAGCCCGCGCTCCGCAGCCGCTCGCTGATCGGCCGCAGGATGGCGGTGGCGAAGATCGCCAGGAAGACGGCGAGAAAGGCGACCCGCAGCTCCACGAGGACGAGGCCGGTGGCCAGCACCGCGGCGGCCACAACCAGAACCCGCCAGCTGATCGCGGCGGCGGTCGCAAGCCCCCGCGGAACCCTGACCTGGCCCTCATCGCTCATTGCCTCCCTCCCGCGCTCCGTAGGCCGCCCGCGCGGACCGGGAAAGCCACCGGATCAGGGCGGACGGGCACCGTTGCTGGCCCGATACCCGAGGCGCACTATGCATAACCCGGCCTCGCCCGGGGATCTCTATCTCCGGGCGGTCGCGCCGGAGGACGCTGCCAGCAGCTCAGCTCTTGGAGCCGTCGCCCTGGCCGCTGGGCTCTTCGCCTTCGCCCTCCCCCTCGCCCTTCTTGCCGGCGCCGACGCCGACCTTCTCGGGCTCCTTCTTCTTGGGGGCGGGCTTCTTGCGCGGCTTGACGACCTTCAGCTTCAGCGGATGGTCTTCCTCGTCGCCCTTCTTGTCGCGGTCGACCTTGACAGTCGAGCCCGAGGGCATCTCGCCCTGCTTCAACACCTCGTCGGCGAGCGGATCCTCGATGTAGCGCTGGATCGCGCGGCGCAGCGGCCGGGCGCCCATCGCGGGGTCCCAGCCCTTGTCGACCAGCAGCTCCTTGGCCTCATCGGAGAGATCCAGCTGCAGCTCGTGCTCGGAGACCTGGGCGCGGACGCGGCTGATCATCAGGTCCACGATCTGCATGATCTCGTCCTTGGCCAGCTTGTGGAAGACGATCACCTCGTCGATCCTGTTCAGGAACTCCGGCCGAAAGACCTTCTTCAGCTCACCCATGATCCGCGACTTCATGTCCTCGTAGGTGACGCCGGTCTCGTCGGAGACGGCGAAGCCGAGCGGGGTGTTGCGGGCGATGTCCTTGGCCCCGATGTTCGAGGTCATGATCACGATCGAGTTGCGGAAGTCCACTGTGCGCCCCTGCGCGTCGGTGAGGCGCCCGTCCTCGAGGATCTGCAGGAGGATGTTGAAGACGTCCGGGTGGGCCTTCTCGATCTCGTCCAGCAGCAGCACGCTGTAGGGCTTGCGCCGGACCGCCTCGGTCAGCTGCCCGCCCTCGTCGTAGCCGATGTAGCCGGGAGGCGAGCCGACCAGGCGCGATACCGCGTGCTTCTCCATGAACTCGGACATGTCGATCCGAACCAGCGACTCCTCGTCGCCGAAC
>CAYZPZ010000229.1:0-2979 GCA_964480205.1 uncultured Conexibacteraceae bacterium | reverse complement strand
TGGCGTAGCCGGATCGACCTAGCGACCCAGCGGGCGCCACCAGGCAGAGCGCCACCCCCCTGGCACACGGGCAATTGAGACCGAAGTCGGCACGAAGAGGGCCCGCCGAAGCGGGCCCTCTTCCGAACTGCTGGCGGACTAGCCCAGGCGGACGCGGAGGATCGCTCCGCTGCCGACCAGAAGGCCGCCCAGGAGCAGCAGCCACATGGTGTCGAGGCCCGTGAACGGCAGCTCCTCGACTGCCGCTCCCGCTGCCGCCGCGCCCGCTGCCGCGGGCACCGCCGCCACTTGAGCCGGAGCCGCGGCCCCGCGCTCGGCCTCACCGGCGACCTCACCTCCAGGGGTGGGGCCCGGACCACCGTTCTGCGTCGGGCCGTTGCCGTTGGTGGGCGGCACGCCCGGGCAGACCTGGACGAAGCTCACGTCCGCGAACTTACCGCTGGGGTTCAGCGGTGCGCTGCAGGTGCCCGACGTCTCGCCGTTGCCCTCGCAGATGGTGCTTCCACCTGAGCCCCCCTTGACCTCGATCGTCCCGAAGAACGGCTCACTCGAGGTCCACTCGAGCACTTCTCCGTCCTCGGTCTCCGTGATCACGAGCGTCAGGGTGACGCCGTCGACGGTCACCTGCGTCTCGAGGTCACCCTCGGTGTTCTCCTCGAAGTCGCCCCTCTCGACTCGCTCGCAGTCCTCGGGAACCGGTCCCTGACGGGACTCGACCAGGGTGGTGGAGCAACTGCCGTCCTCCACCTTGGTGGTCGTTGCCTGGTCGGTGGTCGTTTCCTTGTCGGCCGAGTTCGTGGTCGTCGTCTCGCTCTCGAGCGAACCCTCGGCCTTGGCCGAAGGCTCAGATTCCTCGACCTTGGACGAAGACTCAGACGAGGGGGATGAGTCGCTCGAGCTCTCCTCGGAGCTCCCAGCCGTCTCAGCCGGCTCGTCCTTCCCCTCGGATGAGGTCGTCTTAGACGACTCCGACGTATCCCCCGTCCCCTCGCTCTCGTCCGTGGGGTCGGTACTCGGCTCCGGCCCCGCTTCGCTCTCGGTGGACTCGACCGACTGCGTCGGCTCCTCCTCCTCCTGGGCCGAGGCAACACCCGGCATCAGCAGGCCCATCGCGAGCAGGGCCCCTACCCCTACAACAACTACCCGAGCTCTCATGAAGCCTCCCTCTCACTAGCCAGTTCGCGTCCTGCCCCTCTTCTTCCCGTGCCCTCACGCTACCCAAGAATGGGGCTTGAAAACAAGGCCTGTGGAGTTTCGGCCGCCTCCGCCACCTGCCTGCTAGGCTTCTCGTCTGGCCACCCGGCCGGTTTGTTCCTGCCCGCGGTCCGACTCCTGGGACCGCCGTGGCGTTCTCCGTATCCGATACGAGCAGCGAGGGACAGTTGAAGGTCCGAGCATCCGTAAAGCCGATCTGCGAGAAGTGCAAGGTGATCCGCCGCGGCGGAGCCGTGCTCGTGATCTGCCCGAATCCCCGCCACAAGCAGAGGCAGGGCTGAGCTGATGGCGCGGATCGCAGGAGTGAACATCCCGGCCAACAAGCGGATCGAGGTTGGCCTCACCTACGTCTTCGGCATCGGCCGCTCGGGCGCGAACCGGATCCTCGCCAAGACCGGCGTCGATCCCAACACCGCGGTCAAGGACCTGACCGAGGACGAGATCATCAAGCTCCGCGACGAGGTCGAGTCCCGCGACGTGGAGGGAGACCTCCGCAGGGAGCGCTCCCAGGACGTCAAGCGCCTGCAGGAGATCGGCTCCTACCGCGGCCTGCGCCACCGGCGCGGCCTGCCGGTGCGGGGCCAGCGAACCAAGACCAACGCGCGCGGCCGCAAGGGCCCGCGCCGGATGAGCATCGCCGGCAGGAAGGCGCCGGCGAAGAAGTGATCGAGGGGGGCAGCTAGATGGCACAGCCGAAGCGAGGGCGCCGACGCGCCAAGAAGAAGGTCACCTACGGGCAGGCCCACATCAAGACTTCGTTCAACAACACGATCGTCACCCTCACCGACACCGAGGGCGCCGTGCTCGCCTGGGAGTCGGCGGGCAGCGCCGGGTTCAAGGGCTCGCGCAAGTCAACGCCGTTCGCCGCACAGGTGACCGCCGACGCTGCCGCCAAGAAGGGCATGGAGCACGGCCTGGAGAAGATCGAGGTCTTCGCCAAGGGCGCCGGCTCCGGGCGGGAGACCGCGATCCGCTCGCTGCAGGCCGCCGGCCTGGAGGTCACCACGGTGAAGGACGTCACCCCGCAGGCGCACAACGGCTGCCGGCCGCGCAAGCGCAGGAGGGTCTGACCAAATGGCTCGCGACACCTCACCCCAGTGCAAGCAATGCCGGCGCGAGGGACAGAAGCTGTTCCTCAAGGGCTCTCGATGCTTCACCGACAAGTGCGGCGTCGACCGTCGCTCCTATCCGCCCGGCGAGCACGGGCGGGGGCGCATGCGCCACTCCGAGTACCGCGCGCAGCTGCGCGAGAAGCAGAAGGCCCGCCGCTACTACCAGGTGCTGGAGAAGCAATTCCGCGGCTACTACGACAAGGCCACCCGCCAGGCCGGCGTCACCGGCGAGAATCTGCTGCGGCTGCTGGAGTGCCGGCTGGACAATGTCCTGGTCCGCCTCGGCTTCGCCGCCTCGCGCCGGCAGGCGCGCCAGCTCGTACGCCACGGCCATTGGACTGTCAACGGCCGCCGGGTCGACATTCCCTCCTACCAGGTGAAGCCAGACGACGTGATCGCGATCAAGGACGGCTCCGCGGCCACCGAGGTCGTGCGCGACGCGACCGAGCTCACCTCCGGCGTACCCGCCTGGCTTCAGGCCGACCACGACGCGCTCACCGCGAAGGTGCTGCGCCTGCCGGAGCGCAGTGAGATCTCCGCGCCGGTCTCCGAGCAGCTCATCGTCGAGCTGTACTCGAAGTAACTACTTAAGAACACCACGAAGAAGGAAGTGCGATGACGACCCTGCCAGAGTTCCAGGTGCCCAAGATCA
>CAYZPZ010000228.1:0-3021 GCA_964480205.1 uncultured Conexibacteraceae bacterium | reverse complement strand
AGAGTCCCATGGCCGCGAGGAGGAGCGCGCCGACGGAGAAGCCCCCGATGAGCACTGCCGTGACTCGCTGTTGCCGGAGGGAGTCGCCGACGAGCTCCTCCATGGTACGCACGTCCGTGACCGGGAGCTGGGGATCGAGGCGCCGCAGGACCGCGCGCGCCTCGGAGGCGAGGGACGCCGGGGCCCGGCCGCTCCGCATGACGAAGGAAAGCGCACGATACCATGTTCCCCAATCCCCGGCGCGGACGTAAATCTGGGGGCGGCCGTCCTCGTGCACGTCGTAGAGCCGCGCCTGCCGGACGACGCCCACGACGGTGACGGTGTCGCCTCCGAACGGGATCCGGGCGCCCAGCGGATCCCCGGAGGGGAAGAAGTGGCTGGCGAGCACGTCGTCGACCAGCGCCTCCTTCACGCCCTCGTCCCGGACCTCCCGGAATCCGCGGCCCGCGAGCACGCGCATTCCCATCGCCTCCAGATAGCCGGCGCGGACGCCCGTGTAGTCGACAAGGGGATGGTCGCGGTCCGAATCTCCCGTGTTCCCGGGCGCTCCGGGAATGCCGATCGTCGTCTGGCTCGCACTCGCGGAGAGCGGCAGGGCGGCTGCCGCGCCCACGCTCGTCACGCCCGGCAGCGCCGCGAGCTCGGCATGGATCCTGTCATGGATCGCGGAGACGTCTTCGGCCTCGGGGTAGAGATGCGAGGGGATGGGCACGCGCAGGGTGAGGACCTCCTCTGCCGCGAAGCCGGGGTCGGCCCGTAGCAGACGCTCGAAGCTCCGCACCACGAGACCTCCCGCGGTGAGCAGCACGAGAGAGAGCGCCACCTGCAACACGACCATTCCGCGCCGCATCCGCCCGTGCCCGCCTCCGCCGCGAACCGCGGCGTTCCCCAGCAGCGTGGCGAGCCGCGCTCGCGCCGCCCAGGCCGCGGGAGCGGTCGACGCCAGCAGCCCGATGAGCACGCCCGTGCCGACGACGACGGCGGCGATGGTCCCGTCCACGGCGATCGCGTCCCGTCGCGGGAGGTCGAGGGGGGCGAGGGCGATCAGCGCACGGGTCCCCCATACCGCGATCAGCGTGCCCGCGAGGCCGCCCATGAGCCCCAGGAACACGCCTTCGACGAGGTTGCTGCCCACGAGCGCGGACGGCTTCGCCCCGAGCGCCCTGGAGACGGCGAACTCCTGCTCGCGCTGTCCCGCACGCGCGAGGAGCAGCGTCGCCACGTTCAACATCAACACCAGCACGAGGAACACTCCGGCCAAGCCCAGGAGGACGAGGGCCGGACGAACGTCGGCGACGAGGTCGTCCTTGAGGCCGACGGGATAGAGCCTCAGGCCGCGGTTCTCGAAGTCGCGCTCGTCGACAGCGGCGCCGACCGAGGCCACCGCCGCCTCCACCGTCTCCGGCGAGGCGCCCGGCCGCGCCCGGATCAGCCCTGCGTACGAACCCGCGCCGGGATCCGTCTCCGCCAGATCGATGTCGAACGTGGTGTAGGCCTCCGCTCCCTGCGGCGGACCGAGGCTCGAGTGGCGCACGAACCGGAAGTCCCGACCCATGACCCCGATCACCGTGTAGGGGTCCCCGTTGAGGCGGAGCTCGGTGCCCACGATCGACGGGTCGGCGCCCAGGCGGCTCCAGAGGTCGTGGGTGAGCACGGTTACCGGCGCGCGGTCGGGCCCGCCCTCGTCGGGATTGAAGTCGCGCCCCAGCACGGGCTCGACGCCGAGGAGGTCGAAGAGGTGGGGCGAGGTGATCATGACGCCGATCTCGACGGGGTCCGTCTCGTCCCGGCCGGAGAGCGCCGCCTGCCCGCGCTGCATGGCCGCCGCTCCGTCGATCACGCCGCCCGCCCGCTGCAGCTCGGCCACGTCGGTCCCGCCGAGCCAGCCCCTGTCCAGGTCGAAAAAAGCCGTGTAGTCGCGCCAGACGAAGTAGAGGTCGTCCGGATCGTCGTAGGGCATGGGCGCCAGCAGCACGCTGTGGACGACCGCGTACACGACGGCGAAGGCGGAGAGCCCGATCGTCAGCGTGCCCACGATGGACACGGTGAATACGGGTGCCCGGACCAGCCGGCGCACGACCAGGCTCACGTCCCGGACCCGGTCTCCCCAGGCGCCCCGGCGCGGCCACGACCGGGCGGGCCGGAGCCGCTCGGCCGGTCCGTTCCGGGCGGCGTCGAGGAGCGCGCGCAGCCAGACACGCAGAAGCGACGTCAGGCCGCCGTCCCGAAGCGCCGCCCGGCAACGCTCCATGTATGCCTCGATCAGGCCGTCGCCCATCCGGCGCCGGAACGCGGCCGGGTACAGGAGGAGGAGGAGGCGGAGCCAGCGCCTGGATCCGTTCAGCCAGCGCCGCTCATTCATACCGCCTCCTCCGGAAGCAGCGCCCCGTCCCTCGCCGCTCGCGTCAGGGAAGCCAGCCGCCTCGCTTCGGCGCGGGCGACCTCCAGGCCGAAGGGAGTGATGCAGTAGTAGTGGCGACGCTCGTCCCCCGCTCCCTCCGCATCCGGACCCTCCGACGTGCGGATCAGCCCCCGCTCCGCCATGCGGGCCAGCGCCCGGTAGAGCGTGCCGATGTCGGGAACCCTGGCCTCACCCCGGACCTCGGCGTCCTTGATGATTCCGTAGCCGTGCCGCTCTCGGACCGCCAGGCTGAGCAGGACGTGGAACTCCACCGGGCGAAGCGGCAGGAACTCCTCCGGCAGACGTCGGTCCTCGGTGATCCCCATTGTCCCCTCCGGTCGGGTCTATGAATGCGCTTCACATAGTATGCATAGCGCATGTATGTGAACCGGGCAATATGTTGGGCGCGGCTCCCGGGCGCGCGGACGCGAAACAGAGTGGGACGCTGTTCGAAAGCGGTTGCTCCGGGTAAGCTGATAGTTTGAATGAGCGCCGGACTGCGCTCCTGGGATTACCAGGGGTGAGCGGTCCCGCCGGTGAAGGAAATGCCCTTGCGTACGATCACCTGGAAGGTGCACCTGAGCTCTTCCCCTGCGGAAGTCTACCGTTTTCTCGCCACA
>CAYZPZ010000227.1:0-3104 GCA_964480205.1 uncultured Conexibacteraceae bacterium | reverse complement strand
ATCGGCAAGACCAAGGAGGGCGACATCCCCGCCGAGGTGAGGATGCGCTGCTATGAGGTGCTGATGGACGACTACTACCCCAACGACCGCGTCGTGCTCAACGTCTTCCCCTCGAAGATGCACTACGCCGGGCCGCGCGAGGCCGTCCTGCACGCGATCGCGCGTCGCAACTACGGCGCCACCCACTTCATCGTCGGCCGCGATCACGCCGGGGTAGGCGACTACTACGGCACCTACGACGCGCAGAAGATCTTCGAGGAGCTCGATCTGGACAAGCTCGGCATCGAGCCGCTGTTCTTCGAGCACTCGTTCTGGTGCAACAAGTGCGAGGGGATGGCCTCGGGCAAGACCTGCCCGCACGACGCCGACGCCCACGTCTTTCTGAGCGGGACCAAGGTGCGCGAGATGCTCGACGCCGGCGAGGAGCCGCCGCACGAGTTCAGCCGACCCGAGGTCGCGCGCATTCTGATCGACGCCTACAGCCACGCTTAAAGCAACCCAAGAGAGAAGGAGAAACTGACCGCGATGCCTGACGAGAAGGGCTTCACCCTCTGGTTCACCGGGCTCTCCGGAGCCGGCAAGACGACGATCTCGAAGCTTGTGGAGGAGGAGCTGCGCGCGCGCGGCTCCAGGCTGGAGATCCTGGACGGCGACGTGGTCCGCGAGAACCTCTCCAAGGGGCTCGGGTTCTCCAAGGAGGATCGCGACACCAACATCCGCCGCATCGCCTTCGTCGCCGATCTGCTCTCCCGCAACGGCGTGCCGGTGATCACCGCCGCGATCTCGCCCTACCGCGAGATCCGCGCCGAGGCGCGCCAGCTGATGGGCGAGCGCTTCATCGAGGTCTTCGTCAAGGCCTCGGTCGAGGTCTGCGCCGAGCGCGACGTCAAGGGCCTGTACGAGAAGGCCTTCAAGGGCGAGATCAAGGAGTTCACCGGCGTCTCGGATCCCTACGAGGAGCCGCTCGACCCCGAGATCACGCTCGACACCGAGAGCGAGTCCGCCGAGGAGTCGGCGGGGAAGCTGATCGCGCTGCTCGAGCAGCGGCAGCTGATCCCGGCGGCCCAGCCCGCCTAGACCCAGGGCGCGGAGGGGACCCGTCCGCTCAGGGCCGGGGGGGCAGCTCCGGCTCCCCGAGCTCGTAGGTCGGGTAGGCGCAGAAGGCGTCGAACATCTTGTGGTGGGGGCCGTGGAAGTCCGAGGAGGCGGTGGCGGCCAGGCCCCGCTCCGCGCACAGCTCCAGCAGGAACTTGGTCTGCGCGCGGTCGTGGGCTGGGTAGAAGCATTCGACGCCGTCCAGGGCGAGGTCGTCGATGAGAGCGGTGACCTGGTTGGGCTCGTCCAGGTCCCAGAAGGGATGGGCCAGCACCGCGGCGCCCCCCGCCTCGTGGATCAGCTCGACGGCGTCGGCGGCGCTCGGCCAGCGCCGCGAGACGAACGCCTTCGCCCCCGGCACCAGGTACTCCTCGAAGAAGGCGCTCATCTCGTCGGGCTTGGTGCCGGCGGCCTTGGCGATGTGCGGGCGCCCCACCGAGGAGGCGTCGCCGGCTTGCTCGATCGCGTCCTCGAAGCGAACCTCCACCCCGAGCGAGTTGAGCCGCTCCACGATCTCGCGGGCGCGGGTGACGCGCTCGGACTGCGCCCGCTCGCAGGCGGGCCGGATCGCATCGGTATCGATCCAGTAGCCGAGCATGTGCAGGTCGTCGATCGAGGCGTGCACGCAGGAGATCTCGGCCGCCGGGACCAGGGCGATCCCCGCGCGCTGGGCGGCCTCCGCGGCCTGGGGCACCCCGTCGACCGCGTCGTGGTCGGTCAGCGCGAGGGTGGTCACGCCCACCTCTGCAGCGGCGGCGACCACCTCGGCCGGCGGCAGCTCCCCGTCCGAGACGGTCGAGTGGCATTGCAGGTCGATCACGGGCCTATTCTTGCGTTTGTGGTCAAGAAAGGATCGTCGACTCCCATCCGTGCCACGGCGGGCATCCGATGAGGATCAGCGCCAAGGCCGACTACGCGGTGCGAGCGGCGGTGGAGCTCGCCGGCGCCGGCGAAGAACCGGTCAAGGGCGAGCGACTGGCCGAGGCGCAGGGAATCCCCCTGCAGTTCCTGGAGCACATCCTGCTCGAGCTCAAGCACGCCCGGCTGATCCGAGCCAGGCGCGGCGCCCGCGGCGGCTACTGGCTGGCGCGGCCGCCCGAGCAGATCACGCTCGCCAACGTGATTCGGGCGGTCGAGGGCCCGCTGGCCAACATCCAGGACCAGGCTCCGGAGGCCACCGAGTACGCGGGCAACGCCGAGGAGCTGACCGAGGTCTGGATCGCCGTGCGGGCCTCGCTGCGGCGGGTGCTGGAGAGGGTGACGATCGCGGATCTGCGCGATGGGCGCATCCCCGACCACGTCCGCGAGATGACCCGCGACGAGGGCGCCTGGGTAACGCGGTAGATCGCGGTTTTTTCGCTTCGGTTCGGAGGGGATTCGTTATAGTGCGCGAACCCTTTTAGACTGTTTCGATCAAGAAAGGGGACAATGCTTCACGGCGGGGCGCAGGCACGGGCGCCCTAGGCCCCTCAACCACCCCTCCGGATGGATCCCGCGATCATCATCTTCGGCTTCGGCGTCGGCTTCCTGGTCGGGCTGACCGGCATGGGCGGCGGCTCGCTGATGACGCCGCTGCTGATCCTGCTGTTCGGGGTCAAGCCGGTGACGGCGATCGGAACCGACATCTTCTACGCCGCCGTCACCAAGACGGCGGGCGGCTGGCGGCACCTGAAGCTGAAGACCGTGAACATGCCGCTCACCTGGTGGATGGCCGCGGGCAGCGTGCCCTCGGCGATCGCGGGGGTCTGGGCTCTGGGCCTCCTCAAGCGCCGGCTCGACGAGGAGCTCGACGAGACCGTGTTCGCGATCCTCGCCGCCTGCCTGCTGGTGGTGGGCGCGATCACCCTGCTGCGCAGCCTCTTCCTCGCCAACAAGGTGACCGAGCGGGCTGACTTCGAGATCCACACGCGCCACAAGGTCGCGGCTGTAGGCATCGGCGCCACCACCGGCTTCATCATCGGCCTCAGCTCCGCCGGCAGCGGCACTGTGATCGCGATCATGCTGATCGC
>CAYZPZ010000226.1:1467-3110 GCA_964480205.1 uncultured Conexibacteraceae bacterium | reverse complement strand
CGGCCACGCCTCGACCTCGATCGGCTACGCCGTCGGGCTGAAGGAGGCGATGCGCCGCGGGATCGGCCCCGACGGCAAGGTGGTCGCGGTGATCGGCGACGGCGCGCTGACCGGCGGCGTCGCCTACGAGGCGCTGCACCACGCCGGCGGCCTGCAGACACCGATCGTGATCGTCCTCAACGACAACGGCATGTCGATCTCGCCCAACGTCGGCGCGATCTCGCGCTATTTCCAGCGGGTGAGGTTGAACCCGCGCTGGTACGAGGCGCGCTCGAAGACCGAGGAGCGGCTCACCCACCTGCCGCTCGGCCTCGGGCGGCGCATCGAGCGGCTCGGCCCGGAGGTGAAGGCCGCGATCAAGGCCTACTGGGCGCCGGGCCTGCTGTTCGAGGAGCTCGACCTCGCCTACATGGGAGTGATCGACGGCCACGACGTCGGCGCGGTGCGCGGGGCGTTGAACGAGGCCTTCGCGGCCAACCGGCCGGTCGTCGTGCACATCCACACTGTCAAGGGCAAGGGCTTCGAGCCCGCCGAGGAGGGCGGCCTGGAGGGGATGGAGAAGTGGCACGCGGCCAAGCCGGGCTCAATCGTGGATGGGAAGCCCGCGCCGAAGAAAAAAGAGGAACCCAAGCCGGTCCCCGTCAGCGAGTCCGACTCGCCGGAGCAGATCGAGAAGCTGGAGAAGCCGCCGCCCCCCTCGCCGCCCCAGTACACGGCCGTCTTCGCCGACGCCCTGGTGGAGGAGGCGCGTCGCGACCCCCGCGTGATCGGGATCACCGCGGCGATGGCGGGGGGGACGGGACTCAACAAGCTCTGCGAGGCGCTGCCCGACCAGTACTACGACGTCGGCATCGCCGAGCAGGACGCGGTGCTGTTCGCGTCAGGGCTGGCGACCCAGGGAGCGAAGCCGGTTTGCGCCATCTATTCAACCTTCCTGCAGCGCGCCTTCGACCAGCTCGTCCACGACGTCTGCCTGCAGAAGCTGAACGTGGTCTTCGCCATGGATCGCGCCGGGCTGGTCGGCGACGACGGGCCCACCCACCACGGGTTCGTTGACGTCTCCTACTTCCGTGCGCTGCCCAACGTGGTGGTGATGGCGCCCCGTGACGAGGCGATGCTGGTCCACATGCTGCGCACGGCTCTCGCCTACGACGACGGGCCGATTGCCTTCCGCTATCCGCGCGGCGCCGCCGAGGGGGCGCCGATGCCCGACAAGCCGAGGGAGGTCGAGATCGGGCAGGGCGAGTTCCTGCTGCCCGGCGAGCGGGTGGCGCTGCTCGGCTACGGCTACGGCGTGCAGGTCGCGCTGCGCGCCGCCGAGATCCTGCGCGGCAAGGGGCTGGAGCCGACGGTCGCCGACGGGCGCTTTGCCAAGCCGCTCGACACCGAGCTCACTGAGAGGCTCGCCGCCGATCACGAGCTGCTGGTGACGATCGAGGAGAACGTGCTGGCGGGCGGCTTCGGCTCGGCGGTGCTGGAGCACCTGGAGGACCACTTCGAGGGCACAGAGCACCGCGCTCGGGTTATGCGGGTCGGCCTGCCCGACCGCTATGTCGGCCACGGCAAGCCCGCGCTGCTCCGCGAGGAGGTCGGGTTCACCGGCGACGCCGTCGCCGACCGGGTGCTGGCGGCGCTCCCCGAGC
>CAYZPZ010000226.1:0-1367 GCA_964480205.1 uncultured Conexibacteraceae bacterium | reverse complement strand
ACGAGCTGGGCGGCTCGGTGAGCGGATGCGAGCAGAGCATCTGGTAGACGCCGGTCCGGCCCGTCTCGAAACCGTTGCGGGCGGCGCGCAGATAAAGGCGCCAGACCCGGGCGCGCTCCTCGCCTCCCAGCCGGATCGCCTGCTCGAGGTTCTCATCGAAGCGCTGCGCCCAGTGGCGCAGCGTCTCGGCGTAGTCGCTGTGCAGGTTCTCGACATGCAGGGTCTCCAGGCCGGCGCGCTCCAGCGAGAGCAGCATCCGCGAGAGGTTCTGGACCTCGCCGTCGGGAAAGACGTAACGGTCGGAGAAGTCGCCGCCGACGTGGAAGCCCTGATCCGTGGGCGGGATCCAGGCGATGCCGTGGTTGAGCACGCGCCCGCCGGGGCGCAGCACCCGGGCGATCTGGCGGCCGTACTCGTCGGCCTGGGAGCCGCCGACGTGCTCGACCATGCCGATCGAGGCGACCGCGTCGAAGGAATCGTCGGCGAGATCGCGGTAGTCGGAGACCCGGAACTCGGTCAGATCCCCGACTCCGGCTTCAGCTGCGCGCTGGGTCGCCAGCTCGGCTTGGGGAGGAGAGAGCGTAATCCCGAGAACCTGCGCGCCGTGCTCGCGGGCGGCGTGGATGCCGAGGCTGCCCCAGCCGCAGCCGATGTCGAGCATCCGCTGGCCGGGCTGCAGCTCGAGCTTGGAGCAGATCAGATCGAGTTTGGCGCGCTGGGCGTCCTCCAGTGTCTCGACGCCCTCCTCCCAGAGGGCACAGCTGTAGGTCATCGACTCGTCCAGGAACAGCGCGAAGAACTCGTTGCCGACGTCGTAGTGGTGGCGCACCGCCTCCGCATCCCGGCGCTTGCTGTGGCGCGAGCGGCTCGGCCGCAGCTCGGCGGCCGGCGGTCGGGGCAGTCGACGCAGACCGTGGGCGCGTAGTGCCGCCAGTCCGATCCGCGCCTTCGCAAGCGCGCCCAGCTTCGGCGCCTGCCAGCGCCCGAGCAGCGCGATCACCCCGTCCAGGTCGTCGGCATCGATCTCCCCGGTGACGTATGCGCGGCCCAGCCCGAGCTCTCCCGGCGCCCGCAGGATATGTCCCAGCGCATCGGGTGAGCGGAAGACGAGCGTCGGGCCGTCGCGTGTGGCCTCGACCCTGCCGCCGTCCCAGAAGCGCAGCGCGAAGGGACGGTCCGGAAAGATCGCTTCGATCGCCCGACGCAGTGGGGCCGAGGAGCGCATCGCGCTCACCCTAGCGAGCCGCGGGCACCGAGTAGTGCTGATGCCGAGAGCGAAGCCCTCGGTCAGATCAACTGCGTCGCCCCCGCAGCAAAAGAAACGGCCCTCCGAAGAGGGCCGTTTCTGGGGTACTACAGGGAGGAGA
>CAYZPZ010000225.1:0-3118 GCA_964480205.1 uncultured Conexibacteraceae bacterium | reverse complement strand
GCGGCGGCGGGCCTCGCCCAGCACCCGGGTGATGTGGGTGGAGGCGGTCTGCACCAGGATGTGCCAGGAGGCGCCGGTCCAGCCGTAGGGGCCGAAGATCATGAAGTGGTTGGGCAGGCCGGGCATGCTGATCGACTCGTACGCCTTCAGCCGGTGGGCCTCGTACTGGGCGGCGAGGTCGAAGCCGTCGCGCCCGCGCACCGGGGTGCGGCGGTAGATCGCCGGGTCGAAGGCGAGCCGGAAGCCGGTGGCGAGGATCAGCACGTCGACCTCGCGCTCGGCGCCGTCGGCGGTGCGCACGCCATTCGCGGTCACGGTCTCGATTCGATCGGTGATCAGCTCGACGTTGTCGCGGTTGAAGGTGCGCCAGTAGTCGTTGGAGACCGCCGGGCGCTTGCAGCCGAGGTTGTAGTCGGGGGTGAGCTTCGCCCGCAGCTCGGGGTCCTTGACTTGCTTTCGCAGGAAGCGCTTGTTCTGGCGCTCGCCGAGCCGGACCAGGAACGGGATGCGCGCGAAGTGGACCGCCATCAGCACGATGATCCACTCGGTGATCGTCGCCGAGATCGCCCTCGCGATCCGCTGGGTGAAGGGAATCCGCGCGAAGAGGCGCTTGGCCCAGCCGGGAATCTTGGGGTCGGGCTTGGGGGCGATCCAGATCGGGGTGCGCTGGTAGACGTCGAGGCGGGCAACCTGCTTCGCGATCGAGGGGACGATCTGCACGGAGCTGGCGCCGGTGCCGACGATCGCCACCCGCTTGCCGGCGAGGTCGTAGTCGTGGTCCCAGCGGGCCGAGTGGATCACCTTTCCCTGGAAGTCATCGACGCCCGGGATCCCCGAGGGCTTGGGATCGACGAAGGGGCCGATCGCGCTGATCACGAAGCGCGCGGTCACCTCGCGCCCGGCCACGTCCAGGCGCCACAGGTGATTTGACTCGTCCCAGGTGCGCGAGCGGACCTCGCTTCGGAACCGGATGTGCGGGCGGATCGCGTACTTGTCGACGTAGTCGTCGACGTAGCGCTTCACCTCCCAGCCCTTGGGGAAGAAGCGCGACCAGTCCGGCTTCAGCTCGTAGGAGAACTGGTAGGCGAAGACGGGGATGTCGACCCCGACCCCGGGATAGGTGTTGTCGCGCCAGGTGCCGCCGACGTCCTCGGCGCGCTCGAAGATGACGAAGTCGTCGATCCCGGCCCGGTGCAGGGCGGCGCCCATGCCGATCCCCGACAGCCCGGCGCCGATGATCGCGACCTCGTGGTCCGGCGCGCGGGTCGGCGCCGAGCCGTTGCCGTCGCTGCTCATGGCGACACCTCCTCCAGCTCCTTGTCTCGCTCCTGCTCGAGCGCGACCTGGGAGCGCAGGATGCGCGCCAGCCGCGGCTCGCGCGCGGCCAGCGCCTCCACCGGGCCGCCCAGCCCGCCGAAGAGGACCGCGCCGGCGACCCAGCGCGGCGCCACCACCCGCTTGGAGCGCCGCTCCACCCCGCGCACGATCGCAGCCCCGGCGGCGCCGACCGGCACCGGCTTGGCGAACGGCGGCGGCAGGCCGCGGCGGGCGCGGCGCATCTCCTTGGTGGAGAAGGCCTCGCGGGTCATGGCGGTGTCGATGAAGCCGAAGTAGCCGCAGCCCACCCTGGCCCCGGTGTGGGCGAGCTCCATGCGCAGGGTCCGCGCCAGCGAGTGCACCCCGGCCTTGCTCGCGCCGTAGGCGATCCCCAGCGGCACCGGCACCGTCGCCGCCAGGGAGGCGATCGGCAGGAGATACCCGCGGCGCTCGGCGACGTCGGGCAGCACCGCGCGCAGCGTGCGCCAGACGCCGAGCAGATTGACCTGGATCACGCGCTCGAACTCCTCATCGGCGAGCGCGGCCGCGGGAGCGGGAGTCGGGGCGATGCCGGCGTTGGCGATCGCCACGTCGATCGGCCCGAAGCGCTTGCGCGCGGCGGCGATCGCCTCGGCCAGGCCCCCGGCGTCGGTGACGTCGGCGACGAAGGGCTCGGCCTCGACGCCGGCGGCGGAGGTCGAGGCGGCGGCTCGCTCCACCCCCACGGCATCGCGGTCGAGCAGCGCCAGCCGCGCGCCCCGCCCGCCCAGCCGCGCGGCGGCGTCGCGACCGATGCCGTGCGCGGCGCCGGTGATCAGCACGTGGCGCCCGGAGAGGTCGTAGCGGCGCAGGCCCATCAGGCGCCCACCCCGCTCGGGGTCGCGGGTGCGCCGGCGCGCGGCGCCGGGCCGGGCCGCCGCGGGCGCTCGCCCGGACCGCGGGCGAAGCGCCCCAGGCCCCAGCCGAGCACCGCCAGGAAGCCGAGGGCCGCGGCCAGCACCGACAGCGAGCTCGCCGTCCAGATCCAGCCGGCGACGTCGTCGCGGCGCTCGCGCTGCAGCCACTCGCGGTCGGGGCGCAGCTCGCGGCTGAACGCCGCCGGCGCCGGCACCTCCTCAGCGGGGATCGCCGCGTCGGCGGGCGCGTACAGCGGCAGCCCGATCAGCGAGTGTCCGTTGTGGATCCGCATCGCGCTCTTCCACTCTCCATATACGGGCAGCGGCTCGGGCGTGCGATAGACGCCGGGACCCACGCGCTCCAGATCGAAGCCGACCAGGCCGCCGCCCTGCCAGGCGATGCCGCGCGCCCAGCTCGCCCCCTCGCCCAGGTCGCGGGGCTCGAGCCGCATCGTGGCCACCACAGCGCGCTCGGGCGGAGGCGAGACCTCGGTCACGGTCACCTGGGCGCGACCGCCGGGGTCGGTGTCGGCGAGGCCGAAGGCGAAGCAGCCGACGATCGCCGCCAGGGAGCCCGCAGCGAGCGCCGGGGCGCGGCGCGGGGCCGAGGGCAGCTCGCGCCGCAGGGCCAGCCCGAGCAGGGCGCCGATCAGCCCGGCGGCGATCCCGCCGATCCCGGCGACCACCGGTCCCTCCGGCAAGAGCCCCTCGTTCCAGCCGATCGGGAAGACCGCATTGATCCAGGGCCACTCGGCGGCGAAGCCGAGCGTGCCGACCGCGAGTCCGCCGAGCGCGCCCAGCGCCAGCGGCCGGGCCGCGAGCGCCAGCGCGAGCAGCTCGACCAAGCCGGCCTCGGCCACGTACAGCGGGAAGGCCGGGGTCGGCTCGCCGAGGATCGGGCCGAC
>CAYZPZ010000224.1:0-3136 GCA_964480205.1 uncultured Conexibacteraceae bacterium | reverse complement strand
AGCATCCGGATCACCTCGTTGCGGATCTTCTCGGAGTCGGCGTCGAAGTCGAGCAGGATGCGGGCGGCCACTCCCTCGTTCTCGCGGACCAGCCCGAGCAGAATGTGCTCGGTGCCGATGTAGTTGTGGCCGAGGCTGAGCGCCTCGCGCAGCGCCAGCTCGAGCACCTTCTTGGCGCGCGGCGTGAACGGGATCTGTCCGGCGGTGACCTCCTCGCCGGAGCCGACGATGCGGACCACCTGCGAGCGGACCCGCTCCACGGTGATGTCGAGGGACTCCAAGACGCGGGCCGCGAGGCCCTCCTCCTCGCGGAGCAGGCCGAGCAGGATGTGCTCGGTGCCGATGTAGTTGTGCTTCAGGGTGCGCGCCTCTTCCTGGGCGAGGACGACGACCTGGCGGGCTCTCTCAGTGAATCTCTCGAACATCTAGCTGGACCTCTGGTGTATCAGTCGCTTCGGCTGTCTGGGCTTGGTCGGCGGTGGCTTTCCGGTCGAAAGGTCGCTTGCGGGGACGCGTACTCACCGGGGGCCATATCGCAATCGGCTCCTGGCTGCCGATGGTAGATGCGACCTCCGGTTCTGTAGGGGACGGCGAGGAGCAAGTATAGCCTCGGGGGTCCCCCGGCCCCGCCGGTTGAAACGCCCCTTTCGGGTTCTCCCTGCAATCTGCGGGATTCATTCGCCGCTCGCCTCCGCCCGCTCCGGCCCCTCGCAATCGCGGTAGCTTGCGCGGGATGAAGGCGCTGAGCAAGTTTCGATCCGCGGCCGGCGGGGCGGCCGCGAAGCTGAGCGCGGGGGCGTCCAAGCTCCGGCGCGGGCCCGGGGCCGCCTGGCGCAGCCTCGCGGGCGCGTTCCGCTGGGCGGCCGGCGGGGTCCGCGATGCGGTCCGGGACGCCGCGGGGTGGGCCTGGGCTCGAAGCGGGGTGCCGCGGCTGATCGCCGCCGCCCGCTCCAAGCCCGGGGTGGCGATCGCGTGGGCGGCCGGCACGCTGCTGGTCTGCGCCTGGATCGGCTGGGCCGTCTACACCAGCGTCGAGCACGGCGCCATGGCCGGGCTCGGGGTGCTGCTCTCCTGGCCCGTCGCGTTAGGTGCGCTGGCGATCATCGCCGCGCCGTTCGTCGCCGCCGCGCTGCTGATCCGGCGCCGGCGCGACGGTGATCCTCCCGCCATCGCCGGCGGCGCCGAGGTCGCTGCCGATCCGGCCGACGGCGAGGCGGTGATCGGCGGGACCGATCCCGGCTAGGTCCTCATCGCCGGAAACAGCAGCACCTCGCGCAGGCTCTTCGCTCCGGTCAGCAGCATCACCAGCCGGTCGATGCCGAGCCCGGCGCCACCCGTCGGGGGCATGCCCTGCTCGAGCGCCTCGATGAAGCCCTCGTCGTAGGGTTGGGCCTCGGCGTCCCCGCGCGCCATCTCCTCGCGCTGGGCCTCGAAGCGCCGCCGCTGCTCGTCCGGGTCGTTGAGCTCGGTGAACGAGTTGGCGATCTCAATACCGCCGACGAACGCCTCCCATCGCTCCACCAAACCGTCGGTGCTGCGGTGCCGCTTGGCGAACGGCGAGAGCTCGACCGGGTAGTCGGTGATGAAGGTCGGCTGGATCAACTTCGGCTCGACCTGCTTGGAGAGCAGGCCGTCGACGAGTTTGCCCCAGCCCTCCTCCTCCTCGGCCTCTGAGTCCATCGCCGCGGCCAGCGCCTCGCGGCTGGGATGCTCGGCGATGTCGATCCCGGCGTGCTCTCGGATCGCCTCGCGCAGCGTGATCCGCCGCCAGGGCGGTGCCAGCTCGATCGTCTCGCCCTCTCGCTCGATCCGCGTCGTCCCAAGGACGTCTCGGGCGACCTCGGCCACCAGCGCCTCCAGCTCCCGCGCGGTGTCGGAGTAATCGGCGTAGGCCTCGTACCACTCGAGCATCGTGAACTCGGGGTTGTGCTTGTGGGAGATGCCCTCGTTGCGGAAGTCCTTGCCCAGCTCGTAGACCTTGTCGATGCCGCCGACCACCAATCGCTTCAGATACAGCTCGGTGGCGATCCGCAGATACAGGTCGCGGTCGAGCGCGTTGTGGTGGGTGGTGAAGGGTCGGGCCAGCGCGCCGCCGTAGAGCGGTTGCAGCACGGGGGTCTCCACCTCGACGAACCCCCGCGAGTCGAACCAGCGGCGCACGTGGCCGATCGTCTCCGCCCGCTTCAGGAAGAGCTCACGGGTCTCCTGGTTGGCGATCAGGTCGAGCTCGCGGCGCCGGTAGCGGGTCTCCACGTCCTCGAGGCCGTGGAACTTCTCCGGTGGGGGCCGCAGGCTCTTGGCCAGCAGCTCCCAGGCGTCGGCGCGCACGCTGAGCTCACCTCGCTTGCTGGCGAAGACCACCCCCTCGATCCCGACGATATCCCCGAGGTCGAGCGCGAGCAGATCGTCGTAGGTCTCTCCCAGCTCGTCGAGCCGGGCCTGGATCTGGATCTGCCCACTGCCGTCGCGGATGTCGAGGAAGCTGGCCTTGCCGTGGCCGCGACGCGCCAGGATGCGCCCGGCCACCCGGCAGCGCTCGTCGGTCTCGATGCCCGGCTCCAGGCCCTCGTGGTGCTCGCGGACGGCGGCGATCTCGGTGCGGTCACCGAAGGCGTGCGGGTAAGGATCGATGCCTGCCTCGCGCAGCCGCTCTAGCTTCGCCCGCCGCTCGGCGAGCAGCCCGGACTCGGAGGTTGACTCCTGTGGCTCGCTCATCGCGGCGAGCCTAACGCCGAAGCCTGCGCGGGGCGCCTGCCCCCCGCGGAGCCTAGGCCGCTTCGATCTTGGTGACCTTCAGCTTCCGCTTGGGGCCGCGCGGCACCTCGACCGAGACGACCTCGTTCTTGCGGGCGCCGATCAGGGCCTTGCCGATCGGCGACTCGTTGGAGAGCTTGTGCTCGGCCGGATCGGCCTCGGCGGCTCCGACCAGCCTGAACTTCTGCGACTTGCCGGACTTCTGGTCCTTGACGTGGACCACGGCGCCGACCTCGACCTGCTCGGTGTCGACGTCCTTTTCGTCGATCACGGTGGAGCGACGCAGCCTGTCCTGGAGCTGGGAGATGCGCTGTTCCAGCATCGCCTGCTCGTTCTTGGCGTCGTCGTACTCGGCGTTCTCGGCGATGTCGCCGAACTCGCG
>CAYZPZ010000223.1:0-3167 GCA_964480205.1 uncultured Conexibacteraceae bacterium | reverse complement strand
CGAGGTCCGGCCGGGGGCATCGACGCCGGACGCCTCCAGGAAGGAGTCGAGCAGCTCGTCCGCGCCGCGCAGCCAGCAGGAGATGTTGGTGCAGACCAGCACCTGGTGGGCGCCCTGGGGCTCGAGGTGGAAGAGGTCGTAGTAGCTGGCGATCGACTGCAGGAAGCCGGGGGTGAGGCCCATCACCGCGGCGGCCTGCTCGATCCCCTCCGGGCTGCACCAGCCGTAGCGGCGCTGCACCGCCCACAGCGCGGGGATCGCGGCCGAGCGCTTCTCCGGGTACCGTCTCATCGCCCGCCGGATCTCCTGGGCCAGGGCGCGCGGCACCTCGACCTCGGAGGGATCGGGAACGGGGGCTGCCTCGCCGTGCGGCTCGCGGGCCTCACCCGCGGCGCGCAGCGCCTCGATCTCGTGCGGGGGAAGCTCCACCCCGACCTTCTCCTGCTCGTCGGGCATCGGGGGCGGCTCGGGCACGTCGTGGATGTGGCCGGGGTCCTCCTGCCAGCGCCTGCCCGGCTTGGGGGCGAGCGGGCTCACCGGTCGATCCCTCCCAGGATCGGGTCGAGCATCGCCACGTTCGCGATCAGGTCGGCGACGTAGCCCCCCACGCACATGTCGCGGAAGGCCTGCAGGTTGGTGAAGGAGGGATCGCGGAAGTGGACGCGGGCGGGCTTGGCCGAGCCGTCGGCGACGACGAAGCAGCCCAGCTCCCCTCTCGGTCCCTCGATCGCGTAGTAGAGCTCGCCCGGCGGCACCCGGTAGCCCTCGGTGACCAGCTTGAAGTGATGGATCAGAGCCTCCATCGAGGTGGAGAGCTCGTCGCGCGGCGGCAGCACGTACTTGCGCTCGTCAGCGATCCACGGCCCCTCCGGCAGCCCGTCCAGGGCCTGCTCGATGATCCGCACCGACTCGCGCATCTCGGCCATCCGCACGCGGTAGCGGTCGTAGCAGTCGCCGACGGTCCCCACCGGGACCTTGAAGTCGAAGTCGCCGTAGGCCAGCGAGGGCATCGACTTGCGCATGTCCCACGGCTCACCCGCGGCTCTCAGCAGCGGGCCGGTGACGCCCAGCTCCAGTAAACGCTCGCGGGAGACCACGCCCACGCCCTTGGTGCGGCGCAGGAAGATCTCGTTGCGATCCAGCAGCGCCTCGTACTGGTCGATCCGCGAGGGCATCAGCTCGATGAACTCGCGCAGCTTGCGCTCGAAGCCGAGCGGGATGTCCTCGAAGACCCCGCCGACCTGGAAGTAGCGGGTGTGCATGCGCTGACCCGTGGACATCTCGAACAGGTCGAGGATCGCGTCGCGCTCGCGGAAGCAGTACCAGAACATCGAGATCGCGCCGAGGTCGAGCGATGCGGTGCCGAGCCAGACCAGGTGCGAGTGCAGCCGGTTCAGCTCCATGTGGATCACCCGCAGGTACTTGGCCCGGTCGGGGATCTCGACCTCCAGCAGGCGCTCCACGGCGCCGCAGAAGGCCTCGATGTTGAAGAAGTAGGCCAGGTAGTCCATCCGCTCCACATAGGGGATGACCTTCCAGTAGGCCTTGTCCTCGCAGTTCTTCTCGATCCCGGTGTGGACGTAGCCCACCACCGGCTTCAGGTCGAGCACCTCCTCGCCGCGGAGGGTGACGATCAGCCGCAGCACCCCGTGGGTGGCCGGGTGGTGCGGGCCCATGTTGATCGTCATCAGCTCCTCTTCCGGCTCCAGCTCGCCCTCGATGTCCGGCGGGCGCTCGATCTGGGCGCCGGCCCGGATCAGGGGCGCCATCGGGTCCTCGATCTCAGGGGCGACCCCGCGCTCGGTGATCACGCGCCCCTGCTCGTCGACCTCGTCTCTGAGCGTCTCGTCGGCCATCACTCGAACCAGCGCGGCGTCTCGATCTCGTTGTGGGTGAAGAGCACGGGCTCGCCGCCCATCGGGAAGTCACGGCGCTGCGGCCAGCCCACGTAGTCCTCGGGCATCAGGATCCGGCGCAGCTCGGGGTGGCCGGCGAACTCGATCCCGAACATGTCATAGACCTCGCGCTCGGGGAACTCGGCGCCGGGGAAGAGCTCGACGCAGGAATCGATCTTGGGCAGCGCGCCGCCGGAGCCGTTGCCGGCGGCCGGGTCGGCGAGCAGGGCCTTGACCGAGATGCGCTCGATCCGCTCGCGGCAGAGCAGCTCGTAGTGCACGGCGAAGCGAGGCGTTGCGGGCAGGTAGTCCGCGGCGTGCAGG
Organism: uncultured Conexibacteraceae bacterium; assembly: GCA_964480205.1. Lineage (GTDB taxonomy): Bacteria > Actinomycetota > Thermoleophilia > Solirubrobacterales > 70-9 > CAYZPZ01. The sequence continues at coordinate 948 of CAYZPZ010000223.1, read as the reverse complement.
CTGGAGAGGAACGTGTAGCGCTGACCGTCGGTGTCGCGCAGCCACCGGAGCACCCCGAGCACGTGGGCGGGATCGATGATCAACACGGCCCGGCCGTGCTCGTGGGCGGTTTCGGTGACCGCCCCGGGGTGGGCCCCGTTGATCTCCTGGGCGATCAGCTCCAGGCCGGGGGCGTCAGGCATTGCCGTCCTCCGCGCCGCCCTCCTCGGGGACCGAGGCCGCGGCCCGCGCCGCAGCCTCAACCGCCTCAGGCGAGGGGCTCCCCGGCTCGAGCCGCGCCCACTCCTCGGTGCCGCTCGCGTTGTAGCGCTGGCGCCAGCCCAGGTCGGGTTGGCCGCGGATCATCCGCTGCAGCTTGTTGAACCCATGCAGCACGGCCTCCGGCCGCGGGGGGCACCCCGGCACGTGGATGTCGACCGGCATGAACTTGTCGGCGCCCTGCACCACGGCGTAGTTGTGGAACATGCCGCCCGAGGACGAGCAGGCGCCCATCGCAATCACCCACTTCGGCTCCAGCATCTGGTCGTACATCCGGCGGACGACCGGCGCCATCTTGATCGAGACGCGTCCGGAGAGAATCAACAGGTCGGCCTGGCGGGGGGACGCCCGCAGGGCCTCGGCGCCGAAGCGGGCCAGGTCGGCGCGGGCGGTGATCATCGACATCATCTCGATCGCGCAGCAGGCCAGGCCGAAGGTGGCCGGGAAGATCGAGTTGGAGCGCCCCCAGTTGAGCGCCTTCTCCAGCGTGGTGGTGAAGACGCTCTGCTCGACGTAGCGCTCGAGTTCCTGGCCCTTCAGGTCGCCGCGCAGGAGCTCGCGCGCCTTGAGCGCCTTGGCGCGAAACTCATCCGGGGTTCGCGGCTGTTCGTGGGGGGCGGGGACCCGCGTCGCGCCCCGAGCCGGCCCGAGCTTGCGCCGCTCTATCTCCAATCGAGCGCCCCCCGCGCC
>CAYZPZ010000222.1:0-3168 GCA_964480205.1 uncultured Conexibacteraceae bacterium | reverse complement strand
GGGCCGGGGAGCGGCGGCCGAGCAGGAGATCCCCGAGGAACTCCGAGACCGGGCCCAGGAGTACCGCGAGAAGCTGATGGACGAGGTGGCCGAGAACTCCGACGAGCTGATGGAGCGCTACCTGGAGGGAGAGCAGATCGACCACGACGAGATCGTCACCGTGCTCAAGCGGGGGGTCACCGACGGCAAGATCTTCCCGGTCACCTGCGGCGTCGCCACCAAGAACCTGGGGACCAGCCGCCTGCTGGCGGCGCTGGTCGAGGATCTGCCCTCGCCGGCGATGCGCGGGGCGGTCACCGCGGTAGATGGCCAGGGGGAGGAGATCGAGATCGCCCCGGAGGAGGACGGTGAGCTGGTGGCCTACGTGTTCAAGACGCTCGCCGATCCCTACGCGGGTCGCCTCAACCTGTTCCGGGTCTACTCCGGCGCGCTCGAGGGCGACTCGCAGGTGACCAACGCCAATCGGCGCGCCAAGGAGCGCATCGGACAGCTGCTGGTGACGCAGGGCAAGGAGCACGAGCAGGTCTCCGAGCTGGGCCCGGGCGACATCGGGGCCGTCGCCAAGCTGAAGGAGACCCGCGCCGGAGACGTGCTCGCGGCCAAAGACGCCAGCGTCTCATTCCCGCCTCTGGACCTGCCCGCGCCGGTGATGGCCTTCGCCTTCGAGCCGAAGAGCAAGGGCGACGAGGAGAAGGCGGTGACCGCGATCCGACGGCTGGAGGAGGAGGACCCGACCCTGGACGTGCACCGCGACCAGCAGACCGGCGAGCAGATCATCGCCGGGCTCACCCAGGTCCACGTCGAGGTGATCGTCGATCGGATCAAGTCCCGCTACGGCGCCGAGATCGAGCTGCATCCTCCCCGGGTCCCCTACCTGGAGGCGATCCGCAAGCCCGCCAAGGCCCACGGCCGCTACAAGAAGCAGACCGGTGGCCGCGGACAGTTCGGGGACTGCCACATCGAGATCGAGCCGGTCGAGCCCGGCACGGGCTTCGACTTCGTCGACCAGATCAAGGGCGGCGCGATCCCCAAGGGGTTTATTCCGGCGGTGGAGAAGGGGATCGCCGAGGCGATGAACCACGGCGTGGTCGCGGGCTACCCGATCAAGGACCTGCGGGTACGGCTGGTCGACGGTCAGCACCACAGCGTTGACTCCTCCGAGAACGCCTTCAAGGTTGCCGGCTCGATGGCCTTCAAGCAGGCGATGGAGCAGGCCGAGCCCGTGCTGCTGGAGCCAATCATGCTGCTCACAGTCAGCGTCCCCGAGGACGCGGTCGGTGACGTGGTCGGCGATCTCAACTCCCGCCGGGGGCGGCCGCTGGGCATGGAGGCGAAGGGCTCGGCGACCGAGATCAAGGCCGAGGTGCCGATGGCCGAGGTGCTCGACTACGCGCCCGACCTGCGCGCGATCACCGGCGGACGCGGCGATTACACCATGGAGTTCGCCCGCCACGAGGAGATCCCCGCCCACCTCGCCCAGCAGGTGATCTCCAAGGCCAAGGCGGAAGAGGAAGTCAAGGCCTGAAGGTCGTCGTCAACGTCGACGGGGGAGCCCGAGGCAACCCCGGCCCCGCCGCGATCGCCGCCGTGGTCTCCGACCCCGGCGGAGCGGTGCTGGCCGAGCGCACTGAGCTGATCGGAAAGGCCACCAACAACGTCGCCGAGTACCGGGCGGTGCTGCTGGGCGCCGAGCTGGCCAAGGAGCTTGGCGCCGACGAGGCCGAGGTGATCGGCGACTCGGCCCTGATCGCCCACCAGCTCCGCGGCGAGTGGAAGGTGAAGGAGGCCCACCTGCGCCCGCTGCGCGAGCAGGTCCTGGCGGCCCTGGACGACCTCGGCCGCTGGTCGATCCGCAACGTGCCGCGGGCTCAGAACGCCCGCGCCGACGAGCTGCTCAACGAAGCGCTCGACTCGGCGAACTGAAAAGGCCGGGCACTGGGCCCGGCCTTTCCGTCACTTCTGCGCCTGGCGTCGGGGCTACAGCCCGACGCCGTTGAGCGCGGCCCCGACCACGGTCGAGTCGAACGGCTCGGTGCCGGGCACCAGGTCGACGCCGCTGAATCCGGTGGCGTTGGCCCGCATGTAGGCGAGCTCCCTCGGCAGATCGCCGACCCCGTTGGAGCCGGCCAGCGGGGCGAGCTGCACGGTGCTCAGCGTCCCGATCGCGCCTCCGGAGGAGTTCAGGAATCCGCTGCCGGAGTCGCCGGGGACCCCGGGCGTCGCGGTGTAGACGTCATGGCTCCAGCCGTCGCCGGTGTGCTGCACCACGGTCCCCTGCTTCGGGCTGAGGGCGCTGGCGCCCAGCCGCAGCGAGGAGTTGCCGTAGGTGTAGACGGTGGAGCCCACCGGACCCCAGCTGCCGACCCCGGTCGGCCCGCCGAAGGCGGGAACAGAGGGGTTGACGTCGTCGACGTCGGCCGGATCGATCTCGACCAGCGCGAAGTCGTTGTAGGCGCAGGCGTTCGAATCCGTCTCACCCCTGGCCTGCATCGTCACCCATGAGCTGTAGGCGAGGCTTCCCGGCTGGCTGGCGCCGTCGATCTCGACCTCGGTGCCGATCGGCAGCGTGCCGGCCTCGCAGCCGTCGGTCTCGGTCGCGGCACCGGTGCCGGCGCAGTGCGCGGCCATGCCGAGGTACACCGTCGAGCCGTCCTGGAAGACGAAGTTCGAGGTGCACTGCGCGCCGTCGGTGAAGGTCATCACGCCGGGATGGATGCTGGCCTCGTCAGCGGGCGCCCATTGCGCCGATGCCACCGAGGGCGCGACTGCTAGGACGGAGATCGCGGCTGCTGCGAGCAGCGCGGTCAGAGCCTTCCGGTTCATGTTGAGGATCCCTCCAAGTAGTTCCCGAGAACGGGCGGGATTTACCCACAAACGATGGTCGGCAAACCGGGAGAACCGGCGTCCCTGCGCCTCAGGGGTCCTCGGGACGGCGCCTATACTTCCCGGCGCGCGGCTGTAGCTCAGTTGGCTAGAGCGTCTGCTTGCCATGCAGAAGGTCGTGGGTTCGAATCCCATCAGCCGCTTGATCGGATGCCCGCTACCGGCGTGGTTTTCGCTTTCAGGGGTCGGTCGACCGTGTGTGACGTGCCGGGTGCTTGACACCCGCGGTCCCCCGGTTTCGCCCAGCACCGTCGGATACCCCGCCTGAGCGCGCTCGAACCGCTG
>CAYZPZ010000221.1:0-3168 GCA_964480205.1 uncultured Conexibacteraceae bacterium | reverse complement strand
ACTCGGCCGGCGGGCTCCGGGCGCCTCTCCCCCGGAGCGGCCGGGGGTTGGTCTGCATCGCTGCCCCGGCAGGAACCGGACGGTGAAAGCTGCCGGAGCCCCGGAGCCCAGCCGGGCCTCGCGTCGAAGTACCAGCTAGAGAATTACCGCCCCGCCGACCCTCAAACCGGGTTCAGGACGCTTCGCGCAACCGCTGCGCCTCGGGCAGGGCCTTGAGCTTCTTCAGGGTGTTGTTCTCGATCTGGCGGATCCGCTCGCGTGTAACGCCGAAGGCCTCGCCAACCTGCTCCAGGGTCAGCGGCTCGTGGCCGTTGAGGCCGTAGCGAAGCTCGATCACCTCGCGCTCGCGCCGCGGCAGCGAGTCCAGCACCCGCCGCACGTTCTCGCGCTGGAGGTTCTCCGAGGCCGTCTCGAACGGCTCCTGAACCGTCTCGTCCGCCACGAAGTCCCCCAACTCCGAGTCGTCCTCGTCGCCGATCGGCTTCTCCAGCGAGACCGGCATCTGGCTCACCCGCAGCACGTCGCGCACGTCGCGCACCGACCACTGCAGCTCCGCGGCGATCTCCGCCGGCTCGGGCTCCCGTCCCAGCCTCTGCACCAGCTGCCGCTCCACGTGCGCTACCCGGTTCAGCTTCTCCACCATGTGCACCGGGATCCGGATCGTCCGCGACTTGTCCGCCAGCGAGCGGGTCACCGCCTGACGGATCCACCAGGTCGCATACGTCGAGAACTTGTAGCCGCGCCGGTAATCGAACTTCTCCACCGCCCGGATCAGCCCCAGGGATCCCTCCTGGATCAGATCGAGAAAGCTCAGCCCCCTGCCCAGATAGGACTTCGCGATCGAGACCACCAGCCTCAGGTTCGCCTCGACCATGTGCCGCTTGGCCGGCATGTCGCCCCGCTCGATCCGCTTGGCCAGGTCCACCTCCTGCTCGGCGGTGAGCAGCTCCACCCTGCCGATCGAGTGCAGATACAGCCGCAGCGAGTCGAGGCTGGGCTCCACCGTCAGATCCAGCTCGGGCTTCTTGCGCTGCCCCTCCGGCTTGCTCTCCTCCGCATCACGGGTTGCTTCTCGCTCTGCTCGAAGCACCCTCGCATCAGCGCCATCGGCCGCGATCACGTCCACCCCCTGCTCGACCAGGGTGGAGTGCAGGACGGCGATCTGTTCCTTGGTCACCTCCACCTCCTCGAGGGTGGAGGCGATCTCCTCGAAGGTCAGGTACCCCCGCTCGGTCCCCGCCGCGATCAGGCGCCGCAGCTCGTCCGTCTCGGCGAAAACCTGTTCGCCGGGTGCCACGGGCTGGCTAGTCGCCAAACGTCTCCTCTCCTCTCCCATCCCCCGATCCCCCGATCGGGGACAACGCGAGCAGTATAGGCACGGCCAAGGCGGCGCGCGGGCGCCAGCGACTACCCTCTGAATCGAGATGAGCGAGTCGACCACCACACTCTCCGCCAGCTCCCGAGACGCGCAGGCCGCGACGCCGTCCACGCGCATCAGCCTCTCCCGCGTCGGCGTCACCGGCGTGGAGAAGGTGATCCGCGTCGACCACCGGCCGATCCACCAGACTGACGGCGATCGGCCAGCGGCCGGTCTCTTCCACGCGCATCTCGACTGCTTCGTCGACCTCAATCCCGGGCAGGCCGGCGTGCACATGTCCCGCTTCGAGGAGGTCATCAACGAGGCGATCGACCAGGTCGTCCTTGGCGAGGCGCTCCGCGCCGAGGAGCTCGCCGCCCATATCGCCGAGCGCGTCCGCGAGCGCCAGGGCGGCCTGCGCGCCGAGGTCCGCATCTCCGCCCGCTATCCCGAGACCGTCCCCGCCCCCGTCTCGGGCATCCCCACCCAGGAGCTCTACACCCTGTTCGGTACCGCGGTCGCCTCCGAGCGCGGCACTCGCACCCTGCGCGGCGTCGAGGCCCAGGGTATGACGGCCTGCCCCTGCGCCCAGGGCCTGGTCGAGGACAGCGCCCGCGAACGCCTCGCCTCGGAGGGCTTCGACCCCGACCAGATCGACAGCGTGCTCGAGGCGGTGCCGGTGGCCACCCACAATCAGCGCGGGATCGGCTCGCTCTACGTCGGCTGCCCCGAGGGCTGGAGCGTCGACATCGACGCCCGCGAACTGCTGCGGATCGTCGAGGCCTCGATGTCGAGCGAGATCTACGAGCTGATGAAGCGCGCCGACGAGCGCGCCGTGGTGGAGAAGGCCCACGCCAACCCCCGCTTCGTCGAGGACTGCGTGCGCGAGATGATCCGCCGGGTCGTCGAGCAGTTCCCCGACCTCGGCGACGGCGCCTTCGTGCTCGCCCGCCAGGAGAACCTGGAGACGATCCACCGCCACAACGTGGTCGCCGAGCGCTACGGGCTGATCTCCGAGATCGCCGAGGAGCTCGCGAGCGACCGCCACTCCCGCCACCACACCACCATGCGGGAATGGCTCGAGGCGCCGAACTCCTGACTCACGCCTTCTGCGCCCCCTGGGCCGCGGCCATGATCCGGCGGAAGCCGAAGAAGTAGTCGACGCCGCTGATCACGGTCACCGCCACCGCGATGTAGACCAGGATGTCGACGCCGATCGGCGCGGGGTGGGCGGCGATCAGCGCGATGATCGCCGCCACCTGCAGGACCGTCTTCAGCTTTCCCAGCCAGCTCGCCTGGATCACCACCCCCCGCTCGGCGGCGACCCCGCGCAGCCCGGTGACCGCGAACTCCCGGGCGATGATCACCATCGCCACCCACGCCTCCAGGCGATCGAGCGATACCAGCGCGATCAGCGACGCCGTCACCAGCAGCTTGTCGGCGATCGGGTCCATCAGCTTGCCGAAGGTGGTGATCGCCCCCCGCGAGCGCGCCAGATAGCCGTCGAGCCCATCCGTGAGAGCGGCCAGCGCGAACACCCCCGCCGCGATCGCGTCCCCGTTCGGGGTCTCGTCCAGCAGCGCCACGATCACCACCGGCACCAGCAGGATGCGCAGCAGGGTCAGTACGTTCGGCACGTTGAGCGGGAACACGCGCGCAGCATAGGCTCGCCGCCTCTGACAACTGCGGCCGCTCAGTCCAGGCCGGCGAGCTCCCGCGCCCGGGCGAACACCTCGTCCATCATCGGCTCGGTCAGCTTGCCGGTGAAGGTGTTCTGCTGACTGGGGTGGTAGCAGCCGACCAGGGTGTAG
>CAYZPZ010000220.1:0-3174 GCA_964480205.1 uncultured Conexibacteraceae bacterium | reverse complement strand
CTCTCGACGGGCGGCGGTGCCTCGCTGGAGTTCGTCAAGGGCAAGGAGCTGCCCGGGGTCGAGGTCCTGCCCGATGCCTGATCGCACGCCGCTTTTGGCGGCGAACTGGAAGATGCACAAGACGGTCGCCGAGACCGAGCGCTTCCTGGTCGAGCTGCTGCCGAAGCTGCCCGCTCGCGGTGCGGAGGTCGTGATCTGTCCGCCCTTCCCGGCGCTGAAGGCGGCGACTGACCTCTGCGCCCAGACCCGGGCGACGGTGGCGGCCCAGAACATGCACGAGGAGAAAGCCGGCGCCTTCACCGGCGAGGTCTCCGCCCCGATGCTGGTCGAGCTCGGGGTCCGGGGTGTGATCCTCGGCCACTCCGAGCGCCGCCAGCACTTCGCCGAGAGCGATGAGGCCCTGTCCCGCAAGGTGCCGGCCGCCCTCGAGGCCGGCCTGCGCCCGATCCTCTGCGTCGGCGAGCGCGAGGCCGAGCGCGATGCCGGCGAGACGATTCAGGTGCTGACCACGCAGATCGACGCCGACATGGCGGACGTCGCCGGCGAGCGCCTGGCCGAGGTGGTGATCGCCTACGAGCCGATCTGGGCGATCGGGACCGGCCGCACCGCCACCCCCGAGCAGGCGCAGGAGGCGATCGCCCACATCCGCGAGCGGCTTGCTGCCCGCGACGCCGACTCAGCTGAGGGGGCGCGGATCCTCTACGGCGGCTCGGTCAAACCCGACAACGCCGCCGAGCTGATCGGTCAGCCGGACATCGACGGCGCCCTGGTCGGGGGCGCCAGCCTCGACCCCGTCGACTTCCTGGCGATCGTGGAGGCGGCGGGATGAGCCGATGAGCTCGCTCCCTCCCGGGCCCGAGGCCGTCCCCGTTCCCTCGGTCGCCCTGATCGTGCTCGACGGCTGGGGCCTGGCGCCGGAGGGGCCCGGCAACGCCGTGGCGCAGGCCGAGACGCCCACCTTCGACGAGCTCTGGGAGGCGTATCCGCACACCACGCTGGCCACCTCCGGCCGCGACGTGGGGCTGCCCGACGGCCAGATGGGCAACTCCGAGGTCGGCCATCTCAACCTCGGTGCGGGGGCGGTGGTCAAGCAGGACCTGGCCCGGATCGACGACGCGATCGCCGACGGCTCCTTCTTCGAGAACCCCTCCTTGCGCGCCGCTTGCGCGCGCGCCCGGGAGTCGAAGCGGGGGCGGCTGCACGCCGTCGGCTTGATCTCCGACGGAGGCGTGCACTCGGGTTGGGAGCACATCGAGGCGGTGATCGAGCTCGCCACCGAGGAGGGGGTGCCCGACCTGGTCGTCCACGCGTTCACCGACGGCCGCGACACCCTTCCCCATTCGGGAGCGGGCTACCTGAAGGAGCTGGAGCGGTGGCTGCGTCACGCGGGCTCGGTCGGGACCGTCAGCGGGCGCTACTGGGGCATGGACCGCGACCGGCGCTGGGAGCGCACCAAGCGCGCCTACGACGCGATCGTCTGGGGTCGGGCCGAGCACGGCGCCCCGAGCGCGGTGGCGGCGGCCCAGAGCGCCTACGAGCGCGAGGTCACCGACGAGTTCGTCGAACCGACCGTGATCGGCGATTACGACGGGGCCGAGGTCGACGAACCGTTCGTGTTCATCAACTTCCGCCCGGACAGGGCACGGCAGATGACCATGGCGCTCGGTGATCCCGACTTCGCCGACTTCGATCGTGACGGCAGGCCGCTGTTCGAGGTGACCACGATGACGGAGTACCGGGCCGATTGGCCCTACCCCGTCGCCTTCCCGCCGCGCGACCCCGAGACCACCCTCGCCCAGGTGATCGCCGAGCGCGGCGAGCGCCAGCTGCATGTCGCCGAGACCGAGAAGTACGCTCACGTCACCTACTTCTTCAACGGCGGCCGGGAGCGGGAGTGGGATGGGGAGGAGCGCTGGCTGGTGGACTCCCCCCGCGACGTTCCCACCTACGACCACCGGCCCGAGATGAGCGCCGCGGGCGCGGCGGGAGAGTTCGCGCGGCGCTGGCGGGAGGACGGCTTCCGCTTCGGGATCATCAACTTCGCCAACCCGGACATGGTCGGCCACACCGGGGTCATCCCCGCCGCCGTGACCGCGGTGGAGGAGGTGGACGCACGCCTGTCCGAGGTCGTCGCCGCCGTCCACGATTCCGGCGGCGCTTGCATCGTCACCGCCGACCACGGCAACGCCGAGCAGATGCTCGAGCCCGACGGTTCGCCGAACACGGCCCACTCGACCAACCCGGTCCCCGTGATCGTCACCGCCACCGGCGTCCGCCTTCGGGACGGTGGCATCCTCGCCGACGTCGCCCCCACCACGCTGGAGCTGCTCGAGATCCCGCAGCCCGAGCCGATGAGCGGGCGCTCGCTGCTTACAGACTTGACATGACTCCACTTAGGTTTTATGATCCATACGCAACAGAGAAGACTTCGCATCGGAATGCGGAATGCGAGGCTTAAGGAGGTGACACAGATGGCACTGATTCGTTGGGACCCGGTTCGCGAGCTCGACTCGCTGCAGTCCGACATGAACCGCCTCTTCGACCGGTTCTTCGAGGGGCGCGGCGCGAACGGCGGCGCCGTCCGTCGCTGGATCCCCCCCATGGACCTGGTCGAGAGCGACGACCACCTGGTGCTTCGCGCCGACCTGCCCGGCATGAGCGAGGACGACGTGGAGATCGAGATCAAGGACAGCGTGCTGACGATCTCGGGCGAGCGCCGCTCCGAGCACGAGCAGAAGAGCGAGGGCTATCACCGCGTGGAGCGGGCCTACGGCCACTTCTCGCGGGCGCTCAGCCTGCCGGAGGGCGTCGACGCCGACCGGGTGCAGGCCGGCTTCGACAAGGGCGTGCTCGAGGTGAAGATCCCGAAGCCCGAGGAAACGAAGCCGACGCGCGTGCAGATCGCCGGAGCGCTGGAGGGCACCGGCACGGAGAAGTAGGCGCGAACGCCTAGCCTTGGCCGGGTGAGAACCGACCCGGCCAGGCTCGAGTTCGAGATCGAGGCCCGCGACGGCTCAGCCCGCGCGGGCCTCCTTCGTACCGCCCACGGCGAGGTTCCCACGCCCGCCTTCATCCCGCTCGCCACCAAGGCGAGCGTGCGGGGCCTCTCCGCCGGTGAGGTCGCGGACCTCGGCTTCGAGCTGGTGCTCGGGAACACCTTCCACCTCCACCTTG
>CAYZPZ010000219.1:0-3195 GCA_964480205.1 uncultured Conexibacteraceae bacterium | reverse complement strand
CTGCTGGGCCTTGTTGAAGCGGTGGATCTCATCCAGGAAGAAGATCGTTGGGCGCCCGCTCGTCCGCCGCTGCCTGGCTCGCTCGATCATCTCACGCACCTCGGCGCGCCCGGCGTTGACCGCCGAGAGCTCCTCGAAGGCACCGCGGGCCCGCGCGGCGATGATCCGCGCCAGGGTCGTCTTGCCGGTGCCCGGCGGGCCGTAGAAGACCGCGCTGTGCGGCTCGCCCGAGGAGATCGCCGTCCGCAGCGCCGAGCCCTCCGCCAGCAGCTCGGGCTGTCCTGCGAACTCGTCCAGGTCACGCGGGCGCATCCGCGTTGCCAGTGGGGTCTCGCCGGGCGGCACGTCCTCGCGCCGCGGCGCCTCGCCGGTCTCGAACAGTCGCTCGCCCTCCATGCTGCCCAGTATCAACGGCCGCCACAAAAGCCGCGTCCGAACCGTCGCGGGCGCCATCACCGCTGCGTCAGTTCGGCCTCCGGGCCGCCCGGCTAGCGTGCCCGGCCTTGGACCCCCTCGTCCTGATCGCGGTCGCCGCCTGGTCGTTCGCCGTCTCCTTCGCCGGCGGGCTGGTCGGGCTGGTTCTGGGCAACCTGCGGCTGCCGCTGATTGTGCTGGTCGGCAGCTCGCCGGCGGCGGCCGCCGGGGCCAACGTGGCGATCTCGGGGCTGGCGGCGCTCACCGCGGCCTACGCGCACTGGCGCGGCGGGCGACTCAACTGGCGGCTCTTCTGGTGGATGGCACCGACCTCCGCGGCCGGGGCGGTGAGCGGCGGGCTGATCGCCGGTGTGCTGCCCGAGCGGATCCTGCTCGGGGTGATCGCGCTGGTCGTCCTCTACGGCGCCGCCGAGGTCTTGCGCTACCGGCGCCCCGAGGGCGGCGGGGGCGTGCCCGGCCGCTTCGAGCTGTTCCTGAACGCGGCGCTGATCGGCTTCGGGGTCGGCCTCCTGGGGGGGCTGGTCGGCCTCATCCTTGGCTCGCTGCGGCTGCCGGCGATGGTGAAGTGGGCCGGCGTCGGCCCCTACGCGGCGGTCGGAACCAACGCCGCGCTGGGCGTGGTCGTCGGCGTCGGGGGGCTGATCGGCCACCTGCCCGGCGGAATCGACTGGGAGATCCTCGCGGTGGGCGGGGCGGCCGCGATGCCCGCCGCCTACCTCGGTTCGCGGTTCACCGGACGCCTCGACGAGGCCCAGCTGCTGCGGGCGATCGCCGCGATCCTGGTGATCAGCGCCAGCGCCATGGCCGCCCAGGCGATCATCGGCTAGCCCCACCTTGAACGTCCCGCGTACCCACGCTATGCGGGGGTATCCGGGACGTTGATCGGCGAGCCCAACCTTGAACGTCCCGCGTACCCACGGAATCCGTGGGTGTCCGGGACGTTCATCGTGCAACGATGCGGTTCGTGGAGGGGACCGCAGCACCTGCCGTCGATCCCGCCCTCGGCGCCGAGGCCGTCGAGCTGGCCCAGCGGCTGATCCGCGCCGACACCGTCAACCCCCCGGGCAACGAGCGCGCCTTGCAGGAACAGCTCAAGGCGATGCTCGAGCGCGCCGGCTGGGAGTGCGAGCTGCTCGCCGCCGAGCCCGAGCGCCCGAACCTGATCGCCCGGCTGAGCGGCGAGGGCGACGGGCCGGTTCTCACCTTCCTCGGCCACGTCGACACGGTGCGCGCCGATGCCGAGGAGTGGAGCCGCGACCCCTGGGCCGGGGAGCTGGCGGACGGCTGGATCTGGGGGCGCGGCGCCCTGGACATGAAGGGGCAGGTCGCCGCCGAGCTCGCCGCCTGCCTCGCGCTGGGACGCAGCGGCTGGCGCCCGCCCGCCGGGGAGCTGCTGCTGGTGCTGACCGTCGATGAGGAGGCGGGCGGAGATCTCGGCGCCCGCTGGCTCTGCGAGCAGCATCCGGACAGGGTCCGCAGCGACATGGTGGTGAACGAGGGCGGTGGGGTGACGATCGAGCACGCAGGGCGGCGCTACTACACCCTCAGCGTCGGCGAGAAGGGGATCTTCCGGCTGCGGCTGCGCACGAAGGGAACCGCCGGCCACGCCTCACTGCCTCGGATCGGCGACAACGCACTGTTGAAGCTGGGGCCGATCCTGTCGCGGTTCGCCGACCAGCCGCCGCCGGAGCCCACCGCCGAGGGCCTGGAGTTCCTAGCGGCTCTGTATCAGGAGAGCTTCCGGGGCGTCGAGGGGATGCGCGAGGGGCTGCGCCGGCTGAGTGAAGACCAGCCGCTGCTGGCGGCCTTCCTCGCCGAGCCGATGCTGAGCGTCACTCTGAGCCCGACCAAGGCCAGGGCCGGCGAGAAAGCGAACGTGATCCCCTCGTCCGCCGAGCTCCTGGTGGATTGCCGAGTGCCGCCGGGCCTGGAGGCGGACGAGGCGCGGCGACGGGTGCAGGCGCTGCTGGGCGAGCTCGACTACGAGCTCGAGTTCAGCGAATCGGTGGTGGGAAGCCGCTCGGAGTTCGAGGGGCCGCTGCTGGAGGCGATCCGCGCGTGGCTCGCCGGGGCCGAGCCCGACGCCGAGCTGGCGCCGATCGTGATGCCCGGCTTCAGCGACAGCCACTGGTTCCGCACCGCGTTCGACTCGGCGGTGGTCTACGGCTTCTGCCCGCACCGAATCTCGGTGTTGGAGGCCGCTCCGCTTATCCACGGCGCCGACGAGCGGGTGCCGGCCTCCGACGTGCAGCTCGCCGCACATTTCTTCTTCGATCTGCCGAGGAGGGTCCTGGCGTGAGCGACGAGTCGCCGACCCTGAGGTTGGGCGGCATGGCGCTGCGCAACGGCCTGCTGATCCACGGGCCGACCTCGTGGGCTGCCGCGGCACGGGGCGAGTCGGGCGAGGTCGACGTGGCCTCCGGGCCGAAGCCGGTGCTGGCCCCCGAGCTCGCCGGGCGGGTGCCTCTGCTGCGCGGCCCGCTGCGTCTGGCCGAGGCCTTCCTGCTGATCCCGATGGTCCGCCTGCGCCTGCGCTCGGCCCGCCTGCCCTTCGAGGACTATCGCGTCCTGGCCGCGATGGTCCTCGCCTCCGGCGGCAGCCGGGCGCTGCGCGGAGGGCGAACCAGCCCCGCCCGCGAGCTGGCCCAGGCCGCGCTGGGGCTGGCGCTGGCGCTGGTCGCCCTCGGCGACCGCAACCTGGCCGCCTACCACGGCGTCGAGCACAAGGCGATCGGCGGCTACGAGAAGGGGCGCGACCCG
>CAYZPZ010000218.1:0-3220 GCA_964480205.1 uncultured Conexibacteraceae bacterium | reverse complement strand
CGTCGAGGCCGACCAGGCCGGCGTTCCGCTGATCGCGCTCACCGCCGACCGCCCTCCCGAGCTGCGTGGGATCGGCGCCGGCCAGACGATCGACCAGCTCAAGCTCTACGGCGATGCGGTTCGCTGGTTCTGCGAGGTCGGGACCCACGAGGCCGACGACGACGGCCTGCTGCACTTCCGCTCGGTCGCCTGCCGCGCCTACGCCGCGGCCCTCGGTGACCCGCGGCCCGGCCCGGTGCACCTGAACGTGCCCTGGCGCGAGCCGCTGGCGCCGGCGAAGGTGGAGGGCGACGTGACCGCCTCCGACCCACTCGCCCTGGAAGGGCGCGGCGAACGGCCGCTGAGCGCGGTCACGCCGGGGATGCCGAGCGCGGGCTCGGCGCTCACCGAGGAGATCGCCGAGCGGATCGCCGCCGAGCCCCGCGGCGTGATCCTCGCCGGCCGCCAGCGCGATCCCGGGCTGGCGGGCGCTGTGGCGCGGCTCGCCGCCGCGGCCCGCTACCCGATCCTGGCCGAGCCCACCTCCCAGATTCGACTCGGCCCGCACGACCGCGGCCGCGTGGTCTCCGCCTACGACCTACTCGTCCGCGGCGCCCCGCCGGCGCTCGAGCCGCGGTTGGTCGTGCGGATCGGCGACATGCCGACCAGCAAGGCGCTGCGGCGTTGGCTGGCCGGCATCGAGGGTCTGCGCCAGGTCGTGATCGACCCGAGCGCGGAGTGGCGCGAGCCGACCCGCCGGGCCGAGACCGTGATCCGCGCGGAGCCCGCCCGGCTCGCCGACGGCCTCGCCGAGCTGCTCAGCGATTCCGGGTTGCGCGAGGAGGACCAGGCCGAGGAGTTCTGCGCGCGCTGGACCGCCGCGGATCGCGCGGCGAGGGCCGCGGTCGCGGGCGAACTCGAGGGCCTGGACGAGCCGAGCGAGCCCGGAGCGTGGCTGGCGCTTGCGGCGGCTCTGGGCGATGGGGACTGCGTGCTGGCCGCCTCCAGCATGCCGGTGCGCGACCTGGAGACGTTCCTCCCCCCCGGCCCCGCCCGGGTCCGCTTCTTCGCCAACCGCGGCGCCAACGGGATCGACGGGCTGGTCTCGACCGCGGCGGGGATCGCCGCGGCGAGCGGGACTCGGACCTGGGCGGTGCTCGGAGACCTGGCGCTCGCACACGACCTCGGGGGGCTGGCCGCGGCCGGCCGTGCCGAGAACCTGCGCCTGCTGGTGCTCGACAACGCAGGCGGCGGGATCTTCCACTTCCTGCCACAAGCGGACGCCCTCCCGGAGCGTGAGTTCGAGGCATTGCTGGGGACCCCATCCGGCCTGGACCTTGCTCAGGCCGCGACGCTGTTCGGGCTGAAGGCCGCCGTGGTAGAGGACCCCGGTCAGCTCGAGCGCGAGCTGAGAGGCGATTCCCGGGTGATCGTAGTCAAGCTCAACCGGCGCAGGAACCTCGAGCTGCATCGGCGGCTCGCCCAATTGGCCGCGGCGGCGCTCCCCCGCGCCTAGGCGGAGACCAACGGCAAGAGCGCCTCGAGCTTGATCTCGGTCTCCGCCAGCTCGGCCGCCGGATCGGAGTCGGCGACGATGCCGGCTCCGGCGTAGAGGTGCGCGACGCGGTCGCGCAGCAGCGCCGAGCGGAGGGCGACGCAGAACTCCCCGTCCTCCGCCGCGTCCGTCCACCCCACCGGCCCTGCGTACCAGCCGCGGTCGAGCCCTTCGAGCTCGTCGATCAGCGCCAGCGCGCGCTCACGCGGCTCGCCGCCCACCGCCGGGGTGGGGTGCAGCTCGCCCGCCAACGCGATCGCCGAGCGCGAGGCGGCGAGCTGAGCGCGGACGGGGCTCGCCAGATGCTGGATGTTGGCGACTCTGATCAGGGCGGGCTCGGACTCGGCCTGGACCCAGACCGCGTGCCGGCTCAGGGCTCGCTCGATGCGCCGCACCACGATCTGATGCTCGGAGCGGTCCTTGGGGCTGGCCAGCAGCTGCTGGCCGAGGTGGTCGTCGACCGCGGGATCGGCGCTGCGGCGGGCGGAGCCGGCCAGGGCCACCGTCGCCGCCACGGCCCCGCGGCGGCGGATCAGCAGCTCGGGGCTCGCCCCGATGAAGGCCGCCTCCGGGGTGCCGCAGCAGAAGCTGAAGCAGGAGGGAAAGAGCTCGCGCAGGGCGCCGAACAGGGCCGCGGGGTCGTGGGAGGCCGGGGCGGAGACAACCACCTCCCGGGCCAGGACGGCCTTGGAGATCTCACCGGCCTCGATCCGAGACCGCGCGGCCGCGACGAGCTGCTCGTAGCGGCCCGGTGGGTGGGGCGAGCTGATCTCGGTGCGCTCGGTGATGGTGGGATCGAGCGGCCCCAGCGCTGCTTCGCGAAGGGACCCCAGCCTGCGCTCCATGTCCCGCCGGGCCTGGTCCGCCGGCCGGCCCGGACCGACCACGGTGTTGACGGTCAGATATGAGCGCTCGTCGTGGCGCAGCAGCGAGAGCTCCGGAAGGACCATCAGTGCCGGCGGCAGCGAGGACCACTGCGGCTCGCGACCGCCGCCCGGCGCGAACGCGAAACCCCCCGTCCAGACCGGCCCCGCCCCGGCGGGCAGCTCGGCGGGCTCGGCGCGAACGGCACCGCGCAGCAGCTCGCCGCAATCCCGGTCGAGCTGCGCGAAACGCTCCTCGCCTCTGCCGAGCACCTCGGCGGCGGCGCCCAGGGTGGCCAGGGCGAATCCCCCGCTCTCGGGCTGCTCCCAGCAGAACCAGCGATCGGAGGCGAGGCGCGAGGTGAAGACGACCGCGCTCACGTCGACGGGGTCGATCGCCACAGTCGCGCTGGCCACGGTGCGGCCGCTCAGCTCCGCCGCCTCCGCGATCGCCTCGCCGATCAGCTCCTGCAGCTCGGCGCTCGCCGCGATCAACGGCCGCGGCCCCTAGGAGTCCGGCCTGGAGCGGGCGATCGCGACCTCGCCCGTGCGGACCATCTCGATCAGGCCGTGCGGGCGAATCATCCGCTCGAAGGCCTCGATCTTCTCGGAGCTGCCGGTGACCTCGATGGTCAGCGAGCGCCGCGAGACATCGACGATGTTGGCGCGGAAGATCTCCGCGAACTGCATGATGTCGGCGCGGCTCTCCACCGGGGCCGAGACCTTGAACAGCGCCATCTCCCGGGCGATCGTCTCGGCCGGGTCCATGTCGCGGATCTTGATCACGTTGACCAGCTTGTGAAGCTGCTTGGTGACCTGGTCG
>CAYZPZ010000217.1:0-3225 GCA_964480205.1 uncultured Conexibacteraceae bacterium | reverse complement strand
ATCCACGGCCAGGTGATCAACGTCACCGGCGGCCAGTTCACCGGGATGTACAGCTGAGCCGGGCGGGGCCCGGCAGGTCCCGGACTACCGCATCCGCGGCTTCTTGCAGCGCTGCTTGACCCGCTGCTTCAGCTCGCGGATCTGGACGTTGAGCTTTTTCGCCTGGGCCTTCCTGCCCTTCTTCCGGGCGCGCTTTCGCGCCTCACGCTTCTTGATCAGGCCGATCTTGGCCTTGGCGCACTTGCTGCTGTTGGCGTAGTAGTCGAGTCCGTCGTCCTTGGTGTTGGTGGTGGGAGCGCCGAACATCTGGGTGCCCGTGATCCCGGGTCCCCCGCTGAGCGCGAAGCGCGGATCTATTCCGATTCCTCCCGCCCTCCAGCCTGGGAGGAGCATGTTCTCGTTGGGGCCGGTGGTGCTGTTTCGCCACTGATAAAACAACCCCAGCGGGGTGGGATTCACGCTGGCGGCGGCGATGTTCTCCGATAGCGAGATGAACGGATATCCGGCCGCCGCCGCCCGCTGATCGAAGGTGGTCCCCTCGGGAGTGGTGTGATCGAAGTAGAGGCGGTTGGCCATGTCGGCGCTGTGGGCCCTGGCGGCAGCGGCCAGCCGGGTGTCGCGGAGCAGCGGCTTCACGCCCGCGCGCAGCCGGTGCAGGTTGGTCAGGCAGAGCAGCGAGCGCTCCGCCTTGAACAGGTTCTTCTTGCTCACCGGTGCGTTCTGGAACAGGCACTGCTTGGCCGCGGGGGCGCTCGCCGGCACCGCGGCGCCGAGCGCGGCGACGGCCGCGACCGCGATCCCCGCCTTCAAGCTTGCTCGCATCTTCTCTCCCCGTCTCGAGATCCCCAGACCGCCGGAAGATTAAGGCCTTCGGCGCTCCTCCGCTAGGGGTTCTCCCCCCTCCCCGGCGGCGCCGCCGGGAGGCCAGGGGCCGAACCAGTTGTCGCGGGCGCCGTCGATGGTGAGCACGCAGCCCGAGAAGAAGTCCCCGGCCGGCGAGGCGAGGTAGGCGATCAGCCAGGCCATCTCCTCCTCGGTGCCGAGCCGGCCCAGCGGAACGGTGTTGGCGACGTTCTCGACCACCGCCCTCGGGTACTTCGTCCGCATGGTCTCGGTGTCGAACTGACCCACGGCGATCGCCACCAGCTTGACCTGAAAGCGCGCCCACTCCACCGAGAGCGTCCGCATCATGCTCTCCACCGCCGCCCGGGCGGCGCCGGTGTGGACCATCCCCGGAAAGCCCTGGTGCGGGGAGACGGTGAGGCTGATCACCTTGCCCCCGCCCTGGGGGATGAAGGCCTTGACGGCGGCCGCGTGGGTCATCTGCCATGTCCCCTGCACGTTGAGCTCGATCACGGTCCGGAATCCCTTTGGCGTGATCGCCTCGGCCGGACTGAGGAACTGGCCGCCGGCGTTGTTGACGAGTAGGTCGAGCCGCCCGTGGCGGTCCATCACCTCGTCGAACAGCGACTCAACCGCCTCGTCGTCTCGGATGTCCATCGGGACCGACTCGGCGCGACCGGCCTCGGCCGTGATCTGCTCGACCATCTCGGCAAGCGGCTCCGGGCGGCGGCCGCAGCCGATCACGGTGGCGCCGAGGGCGGCGAGCTCCCTCGCGGTCGCGCGCCCCAGCCCGGTGCCGGCGCCCGAGATCACGCAGACCCGGCCCTCGAGCAGGCCGGGCGCGAAGATCCGCGAGCCGGGAGCCTTGACCATCGCGGCGTGAGCATATGAGCAGGGGACTTCCCGGCGCGGTCCGCAGGCCGGGCTAGTGTGAGTACCCGTGAAGGTCCGAGCAGAGGCGGTCCCGCTAGAAGGCCCCCTGGCGGGCGGGGTGGACGGCGGCTCGGTGGTGGTCGAACCGATCGAGGCGGGCCGGTCCCATCTGCCGCCCAACTTCTTCGAGATGGAGCGGACCGGCCTGCGGGGCCGGATGGGGGCACTCGGGATCCGCGTGCCGCGCAGCGATTGGGCCGACCTGCCGGTTCCCGCCTTCCTCGTTCGCCACCCGGGCGTCGGGCCGATCCTGGTCGACACCGGACTGCATCCCTCCGTCGCGGCGAACCCTCGCGACAACCTGGGGCGAATCGGCTCCCGCCTCTACTCGCTGGAGGAGGGCAGGGACGTGCCATCGACGCTGCGCGGCAAGGGGCTGCGGCCCTCCGACATCGCCGTGGTGATCCTCACCCATCTGCACCTCGACCATGCCTCGGCGATCTCGGAGTTCCCGGAGGCGGTCTTCGTGGTCAGCGCACCTGAATGGGAGGTGGCGACCAAGAAGCCCTCGATCCGGCGTGGCTACCGTCCCGCCCACTACGACTTCGGCTTCGACTACGTCACCGCGGACTTCGACGCCGAATACGTGGAGTCCTACGGCACCTTCGGTAGGACCATGGACCTGTTCGGGGACGGGACCGTGCACCTCGCCTTCACTCCCGGCCACACGGCCGGGCACATGTCGGTGATCCTGGGCCTGCCCCGCCGCGACTTCGTGGTTGCCGGCGACGTCGCCTACACCTGGCGCCAGCTCCAGGGCGGACCCGAGCCATACCTGGTCCACGACCGCCACAACTGGCGTCGCTCGCTGCACGAGATGCAGGCGTTCCGCGAGGCCTACCCCTACGCGCTGATCGTTCCCGGCCACGACCCAAAGTTCTGGCCGAAGCTGGACGAGCGCTACGAGGAGTAGGCGCCCCCGGACTCCCGCTTCACGCCGGAGGATCCCCGGCATCGCATCACGGAGTCCTGCTTCTGGACGACACCGTCGCGATAGGTCACCTCGGCGGTGAATCGCCACAGTCGCTCGCGGGGGCATCGAGGCGGGGTCGTGATGTACCCGTCGCCGGTAACCGAGGCGATCCGGTAGAGCGAATTCGTGACCTCGTCGATGGCGAGGAAGGGATCGGGTGGCGGAGCACCGGGAAGGGGCGGCACGGTCGAGGTGAAGCTGCGCTCGCCAACCTCGAAGCGGGACGGGATCCGGAGGGGCGCAAGCGTGTTCGTCGTCTCGGCGAGGAAGATGAGATCGTTCCCGCCATTGAAGAAGCGCACATCGGTCTCAATGGTGCGCGGGAACGCGCCGACCTCGCCCGGCGCGCCCGTGTCGGCGCTCAGCGTGCCCTCCCCGACCCGGCTCTCCCCGGGGCACGCCGCCGGGCCGGCGAGGATCAGCTCAGCATCGCTCGCCTTGCAGACGCCGGGCACGGTCGGGTCGATTCGCGACCC
>CAYZPZ010000216.1:0-3271 GCA_964480205.1 uncultured Conexibacteraceae bacterium | reverse complement strand
CTCGCCGGGGGTGAGCAGGTCCTCGGCTTCGAGGTCGCCTACACGCCGGGCCACGCCTCCCACCACGTCAGCTACCTCCATCCCGACAGCGGCAGGGCCTTCGTCGGCGACACCGCCGGGGTGCGGATCCCTCCCTCCGACTACGTGCTGCCGCCGACGCCCCCGCCCGATATCGACCTGGAGGCGTGGAACCGCTCCCTGGACACGGTCCTGGACTGGTCGCCCGACAGCCTCGCCATCACCCATTTCGGCGAGATCGAGGGTCCCGCCGCGCACCTGGAGCTGGTCCGCCAGCGCCTCCGCGAGCAGGCCGAGCGCGCCACCGCCATGGACGCCGAGCAGTTCGAGCGGGCGCTGACCGAGGAGATCGAGCAGAGCGCCGGGCCGGAGAGCTCGGCGGCGCTGCTGCAGGCCGCCCCGCCCGAGCAACACTGGCCGGGACTCGACCGCTACCGGCGAAAGCACGGGCGCTGAGCGCTGGTTTTGCCTGCAAGCGTGCCGGGCAGCAGCAGAGAGGATCGCTATTACGAAGGGAGACGCCGTGCTCACGATCACCTCCGAGGCCGCCGACGCGATTCGCTCCGTGCTGGACGCCGCGGAGCTGCCCCAGCACGGGGGCATGCGAATCTCGACCGGGACGATCGCCAACAACGGCCACGGCCCCACCCTGCAGCTGCAGGTGGTCGAGGAACCCGCCCCCGAGGACCAGGTGCTCAGCGACGAGGGCGCCCAGGTCTTTCTCGATCCGGCCGCGGCGGCGCATCTCGAAGACAAGACCCTGGACGCCGACTACCAGCCCGGTGGCGAGGTCCACTTCTCCCTGCTCGAGCACCCCTGAATGCGTAGTCAGCTAGCGGGGAACTCGCTCTCCATCTGGGACTGCAGCGCCGAGGCCGCCCGGTTGAGCTGCCGGCCGGCGCGCGTTGCCGCGGCGCGGCCGTCGCGCAGCGCCTGGTCGAAGGCGCTCTGGTTGCGCGCGGCGATCGCGGCTTCGAGGTCCTCCACGTAGTCGAGGTTCGCCCTTCGGGCGGCGAGGAAGGCCTGCCGGACGTCCTCAGCGTCGGCGGGCGCCTCGAGCGCCCGCGCCCGGCGCAGCTGCCGCCGCAGGGCCTCCTCGGTGCGGGCGTTCTTCTGGCCCAGGATGATCGCGGAGTCCCCGGTCTCGAACGAGTTGCGCACGAACGCGTTGGTGATCGCGCGATCGATCTCCAGCTCCTCCTGCAGGTAGGCGGTCACCGCCGCGAGCTGCTCGACCTCGTCGCCACCTGCGGGATCCGCGGTGCCCGCGGTCCCGGTCTCGCCGGTGGCGGTCTGCAGGGCGTCGAGATCGGCCAGCGCACGCTGGTAGGTGCGATCGAACTGAGAAGCGAACTGCTCCTGGTCGTCGCCGATCCGCTGCTGCGGGATCGCGTCGACCCCGCGCAGGGCGAGGGGCTCGGCCTCGAGCGCCGCCGAGACCGCCTGGATCGTCTGCTCGGAGGGACCGGTCGTGGTCGGCTCGGTCGCGGTCACCAGCGGTGCCTCGTCGGCGTCATCGTCATCGTCATCGTCGCCGCCGAACAGGACGATTCCCGCCACCGCCGCGGCTGCGACCAGGGCCGCCGCCGCCACCCAGCGCGGCCAGCGCGAGGGCCGGCGAAGGGGCTGGGGTGCCTTCGGCGCCCCCTTGCCTTCCTTGGCGGCCGCGGCCTCCTCGGTGGGGGCCTTGCGGGCGGCCGCCGCCTTGCTCATCGAGCTGCGCTTCAGCACGGTGGTCTTGCCCGTTTCGGCGTTCTTGACCACGTAGCGGGGGTCCTTCTTCGATCCCGAGACGGTGCGCCCGCCGACCTTGGCCCGTCCGGTGATCACACGCTCCACGGTCCCCGACGCCTTGCCGCGCCCGCTGCGCCAGCTCACCTTGTCGCCCTTGCTCAGTCCTTCGGCCACGGCTCCTCGCTCCCTTCCGCCACTGCGGCGGCTTGCCTTCCCGTCCGCCGTTCCCGGCGGTCTGCCAGCTGCTTCGCGAAGCAGCTTATGGAAGTGGCAGGACCTACCCGCAGCCGGTGTTGTTGCCGCAGCTGGTGCAGGTGTAACAGGAGCCGGTGCGCTGCATCATGCCGCCGCACTCCTCGCAGGCGGGGCCGAGATCCAGGTCGGAGCCCATCTTCGCCGGCACCACCGGCGGGGTCTCGGTCATCGCCGAGGCGGCCGGCTTGGGCTCGCCCTGCGGTTCCGCGGAACCGCTCGACTTCGCCTCGACGGCCTCGGCCTTGGCCTCGCCGTTGGCGTGGCCGTTGCCGCTGCCCTCGCTGTGCCCGTTGCCTCCGTTGCCCGCCGCGTCGTCGATCGGCAGGCTCTGCTGAGCCTCCTTTCGGGCGCGGACCTCGTCGGTGAGGATGCCCAGGCTCTCCAGGTAGTCGACGTCGTCGATGAACCGGCTGGCGAGCCAGCGCATGATGTAGTCGGGCAGCGACTTGGCGAAGGGGATCTCCGGGTTGCGGGTGATCCCCTCGGGCTCGAAGCGCATGTAGCTGAACTTCTTGACGAAGTCCTCGAGCGGCACCCCGTACTGCAGCCCCATCGAGATCGCGGTGGCGAAGGCGTTCATCAGGCCCTTGATCGTCGAGCCCTCCTTGCCGATGTCGGTGAGGAAGATCTCGCCGACCGCGCCGTCCTCGTACTTGCCGGCGGTGATGTAGCCCTCGTGCATGCCGACCGAGAACTTGTGCGTGATCGATTCGCGCTCGCGAGGCATCTTGCGGCGCCGCGGCTTCGCTACCGCCGCCTCCGCCGGCTCGGCCTTCTTCTCTCCATCATTGGTGGAGAGAGCCTGCGCGGTCTTGGAGCCGTCGCGGTAGATCGCCAGCGCCTTCAGGCCCTTCTCCCAGCCGTAGCGATAGGCGTCGGCGATGTCGCCAACGCTCGCCGACTCCGGCAGGTTGACCGTCTTCGAGATCGCGCCCGAGATGAACGGCTGTGCCGCGGCCATCATGTCGATGTGGCCGGTGTGCGAGATCGAGCGCTCGCCCACGGCGACGTCGAACACGGGCAGGTGCTCGGCCTTCAGTCCGGGGGCGCCGATGATCGTGTTGTGCTCGTTGATGTAGGCGTCGTTCTGCTCGATCTCGGTCCGCGAGTAGCCGAGCGTCTGCAGCGCAAGGTTGACCGAGCGGTTGATGATCTTCATCTGCCCGCCGCCTACCAGCTCCTTGAACTTGACCAGCGAGAAGTCGGGCTCGATCCCGGTGGTGTCGCAGTCCATCAGGAAGCTGATCGTGCCGGTGGGAGCGAG
>CAYZPZ010000215.1:0-3271 GCA_964480205.1 uncultured Conexibacteraceae bacterium | reverse complement strand
GCGCGATCGAGGTCCCCCGCACCGAGCGCCTCGGTGAGCTCCCGTAGGCCCTCGGCGTAGGCGCCGAAGCCGACCAGCAGCAGTCTCGGCTCACGTCCGGCACCCCGCTGCCGACGGTGGATCAGCGGCCAGGCCGCGACGAGCAGATCGACGCCCTTGTTGACCAGCAGCTTGCCGACGAAGAGGATGCGCGGCCCCCCCGCGAGCCACTCGCGCAGCCCGGCGGCGCCGGCGGGGCCGTCCCGCGCGAAGCTGTCGTCGTCGCCGCCGGACTCCGCCTCGAGCGCGTCGGCGAGGCGCTCGACCCCGCGCTCAGCCCGATCCGGCGATCGCGGGTGAAAGCGCTCTGTGTCGACCCCGGGCGGGCCGAGCCTGGTCCGCGCCGCCAAGTCGCGGTCGCCGAGCGTGGCCAACAGGTCCTCGGCGGTATGGGAGGAGCCGACCAGGATGCCGGCCGCGCCGTCGGCTCCCTCCCGGGCGAAGGGCACGAAGCGCTCGGGGTGCGGGCGCACCGTGTAGGAGAGATCCGAGCCGTGCACCTTGAGCGCATAGCGCAGCCCCGCCCGCACGAGGATCGCCGGTCCCATGATCAGGTGGTTGGCGAGCACGGCGTCGGGAGGACCGGCCTGATCGACCACACCTCGCACCGCCTCGACGTTCGCCTCCAGATAGCGCTCGAGCTCGGCCTCGCTCAGCTCCGGGAAGGTCTTGACCTCGAACCCCCCGTAGCGGTCGGCGACGAAGACCGGCAGCAGCCCGCCGATATCCGGGACGTGGACGGTGACCGACCCCGGGCCGGGCCAGTCCAGGTCAGCGCCCCGTCGGTCCTGGCAGATGAGATGGACCTCGTGACCGAGGCGAGCGAGGGCGCGCGCCAGATCGGCGTTGTAGACGTTGCTTCCCGTGCCCCGGAGCAGGTACCCGTGGAAGATCAGCACTCGCATCGCCGACAAAGCTATTCGCGAGCGGGGCCGTTGTTATCGTGCCGCCCGTGCAGAACCCCAAGCAGACCTATCGACTGCGTGCCCCGGCCTCGGGCCGCGAGGCCCTGGCCGCAGCAAGCCCCGACGGCGTCTACGTCGACCGAGAGTCCGGCGAGGAGATGCGCGTGGTCGGGACGGTGCTGCCGCTGGCCCCCTCGGACTCGAAGCTGCTGCGCACCCCGGAGAACCTGCGCACCTGCCGGCGCTGCGACCAGCTGATCGGGCTGGATGTCAGCGACTGCCCGTACTGCGGCCTGCGCCAGCCCGCGCTGGACGGCTCATGAGGCGGCCTCGGCTGGCCCTAGGGCCGATCGCAGTGATCGCCGCCCTCGCTCTAGGCGCCGCAGCAGGCTGCGGAGGCGACGACGATGGCGACGAGGTCACCGTCCCGGAGATCACGATCCCGGCAGAGACCGAGACCGCTCCCGAGACGACCCCGACGCCGACCACCGAGGATCCCAGCGGCGGCACGGGCACACCCGACCCCGCCCAGCCGGACTCGCCGGAGAACGACGTGCCCCCGCCCCCCGGCAGCCCCCAGGAGGCCTTCGAGAAGTTCTGCGAGCAGAATCCGGGCGCCTGCGGCTGAGCGCGCCGCTTGCTGCGGAGTGCCCGATCTCGACTTAGCGGGACATAGTCCCCCGTGGTCGACATCGGTGGTCCGCTACCTGCGAGCTACCGTCGCCGAGTAGAGCAGGCGCGCGGTCTTGTAGGCGCAGCCGTAGAGGCGGTCCTTGCCTGGGCCCTGATGGGCCTTGCCGACCTTGATGTCGGCCGGCTTGCCGCACTTGCCCTTCTGCCGGCTCGCCCGCCAGGTGGCCTTTTTGCCGAGGTTGACCGCGAAGGCGGGGGCCCAGGTGGGCACGGTGAGCGCCACCACCCACCCCTTCTTGACAACCAGGGGCTGCTCCATCGTGAACGTAGTGGTCTGCCCCAGGAACGGGGTCAGCTGCTCGATCGGCCCCTGGGACTTCAGCTTGTAGACCATCCGGCCCTTTTTGATCTGCTTGTTGATCGGCTTCAGCACCGCGATCCGCGCCGCGGGCGCCCCGCCGAAGAAGTCGTTGAAGAAGGTGACCTGCTTCGCGGTCGGGGCGGAGAGCTTGATCGACCAGGCCACGACCCGGCCCCCGAACTTGGAGACGAAGGGCTGCTTGATCTTGCCGATCTGCGTCTGGAATCCGGTGGTGCGCCCGATCGCCTGGCAGTTGTCCGGACAGGCCGGGGTGGCCGGCGCCGCAGCGCCGAGGACGACCGTCTTGGGCGCGGCGCTGGCGCTGCCGATGCCGATCGCCACGGCCAGGACGGCGGCGAAGACGACCGCGGCCATCACCACCCCGAGGCGGTGAACACGCGCGAACAGTTCGAACTTCGTATCCATGCGACGCATTGAACACCTGATTTCGCCGATGGTTGCGGCGCTCCTGCCGGGAGCGAGCGGTGGTCTAGCTATCTTCCGCGCGTGCCTGCGATCCGGACCGAGCGACTCGCCCGCGAGTTCGAGGGAGGGATCAAGGCAGTGGACGGCGTCGATCTGGAGGTGTCACGGGGCGAGATCTACGGCTTTCTCGGCCCGAACGGCGCGGGCAAGACCACCACGGTGCGGATGCTGACCACGCTCTTGCTGCCGACCGGAGGCCGGGCGACGGTCGCCGGCCACGACGTGGCCGAGGATCCTGGCGCGGTCAGGCGCCGGATCGGCGTCGCGCTGCAGGAGGCAGCGCTGGATCCGCTGATGACCGGCCGCGAGCTGATCCAGCTGCAGGCAACGCTGCACGGGCTGCCCCGAGGGCGCGGCAGGGAGCTCGGAGACGCCCTGCTGAACCGAGTCGGGTTGACCCTGGCCGCGGACCGCCGCGTCGGCACCTACTCCGGAGGGATGCGGCGCCGGCTCGACCTCGCCGCGGCGCTGGTCCCCGAGCCGGAGGTCCTGTTTCTGGACGAGCCGACCACCGGCCTCGATCCGGTCAGCCGCCAGGCGATCTGGGAGGAGGTCCAGAAGCTGAACGCGGAAGGCACCACTGTCTTTCTCACCACCCAGTATCTGGAGGAGGCCGACAAGCTCGCCGACCGGGTGGGGATCATCTCGGCCGGGAAGCTCGTCGCGGAGGGCACCCCCGCCTCGCTGAAGGCGGAGGTGGGCCGCCCGCACCTGGAGCTGTCGCTGGCCGACGAGGCGGGGCCCGTCCAGCGCTGCGACGAGATCCTGGCCCGGTTCGGCAAGCCGCTGCCGAGCAAGGACGGCATCCTGATGGTCGAGCTCGAGCACGGGGCTGCGGAGGTCGGCC
>CAYZPZ010000214.1:0-3287 GCA_964480205.1 uncultured Conexibacteraceae bacterium | reverse complement strand
CCCGCGGGTCTACTTCACGCGCGAGCGCCATCGCCCCAACCGCGCCTACTTCGGGCCGTTCTCCTCGGCCAAGCGCGTGCGAGAGACGCTCGATCTGCTCGGCAAGCTCTTCCAGTACCGGACCTGCGAGGGGCCGGAGCCCGGCCGCCGCTCCGGCGTGCCCTGCCTGGACTACTACATCAAGCGCTGCCAGGCGCCCTGCGTGGGCTACATCGACCGCGAGGAGTACCGCGGCAACATCGACCGCATCATCGGCTTCCTCTCGGGCCGCTACCGCGAGATCGCCGACGACCTCGACGCGAAGATGACCGAGGCCTCCGAGGCTCAGGACTTCGAGCGGGCGGCGCTCTTCCGCGACCGCCTGGCGGCGGTGCGCAGCATGATGGAGCGTCGCGCGGTCGCGGGCGGCTCGCTCGGCAGCGCCGACGTCATCGGGGTGGCGGTGCAGGGCACCGACGCCAATGCCCAGGTCTTCCAGGTCCGCGACGGAGTGCTGGCCGAGCGGCAGGGCTTCTATCTGGCCGGAGCCGAGGAGCGGGAGCCGGGGGAGGTGGCGGAGGGCTTCCTCCTTCAGTACTACGCCGCCGCACCGGCGGTGCCGGGGCGGGTGGTGGTAGGTGCCGAGCTGAAGGGCCGCGAGAAGCTGCTCGCCGAGGCGCTCTCGGCCCAGCGGGACTCGGCGGTGGAGGTGCGGGTGGCGGCGAGGGGCGGCCTGCGGCGCCTGCGCGAGCTGGCCGAGCGCAACGCGGAGCTGGCGCTGGCGCAGGACCGCCTGCGCCGCCAGCACCGCCGCCAGCAGCGCGCGGAGTCCCTAGACGCGCTGCAGTCGGCGCTGGGAGCCGAGCGGTTGCCGGTGCGGATCGAGGGCTACGACATCTCCAACCTGCACGAGACCCACGCGGTAGCCTCGATGGTGGTGTTCGAGGGCGGAGCCCCGAAGAAGGCCGACTACCGCAAGTTCAAGGTCCGCGGCACTGACAAAACGGGTGGTTCCTCCGACAAGAAACGGGTCGCTCCTGATCGGAGCGCCCTCGCATCTGCGGAGCCCCCTCGCATCAACGGCGCGAAGCTGGACGACGTGGCGGCGATGCGCGAGGTGCTGGGCCGGCGCCTGAGCCGCTACCTGGAGCAAGCCGACCTCTCCCCCCACGACGCCGAGCGCGACGCCAGCTTCGCCTCGCTGCCGGACCTGATCGTGATCGACGGGGGCAAGGGCCAGCTGGGGGCGGGGATCTCCGCGCTGGAGCCTCTGATGGACCGAGGGGTGGCGGTGGTCAGCCTCGCCAAGCGGATCGAGGAGATCTTCGTGCCCGGTCGCCGACGCCCGATCCACCTGGAGCGCGCCTCCGACGCGCTGCGGCTGCTGCAGCGGGTCCGCGATGAAGCGCACCGCTTCGCGATCAGCTTCCACCGCTCCCGCCGCGACCAGGCGATGACCGCATCGGTGCTGGACGGGGTGCGAGGCGTCGGGCCGGCCCGCAAGCGGGCGCTGCTGCGCCACTTCGGCTCCCCGGAGCGACTGCTGGCGGCAAGCCGCGAGGAGCTGGAAGCGGTGCCCGGCGTCCCCGGTAAGCTCGCCCGAGAGATCCACCGGCAACTGAACAGAGCGGGATGAGCGCGAGCGCCGACGGCAATGGCGCGACTCCGAATCGCGTCGAGATGGTGGTGATCACCGGCTACTCGGGCGCCGGAAAGTCGGAGGCGATCGCGGCCTTCGAGGACGGCGGCTACTTCTGCGTAGACAACCTGCCGCCGGAGATGATCGGATCACTTGGCGAGCTCTTTCGCCACGAGGGCAGCGGCGTGCAGCGGGCCGCGGTGGTCTCCGACGTGCGCGGCGGCGAGTACTTCGAGAGCCTGCGGGCGGTGATCTCCGAGCTGGAGGCCGCAGGGGTCGGGCTCAAGGTGCTGTTCCTGGAAGCGGACGAGGACACCCTGCTGCATCGCTACAAGGAAACGCGCCGCCGTCACCCCCTGGCCCGCAGCGGCCGGATCGTCGACGGCATTCGCGCCGAGCGCGAGCTGCTGGCGCCGCTGCGACTGCGCGCCGACCTGGTGATCGACACCACCGACCTCACGGGTGGCCAGCTGCGGCGGCGGATCGCCACCGAGCTGATCGGCCGGGAGCGCACCGACAACCAGCTTGCGCTCACCCTGCTCACGTTCGGCTTCAAGAACGGACCGCCCCGCGACGCCGATCTCACCCTGGACGTTCGCTTTCTGCCCAACCCGCACTACGTCGATGAGCTGCGCCCTCTGACCGGCCTGGACGGGCCGGTGCGAGAATACGTCGAGTCCGGCACCCAGGCCGGCGAGTTCTACGGGCGCCTGATGCCGCTGCTGGAGTTCCTGCTGCCGGCCTACGTGGCGGAGGGCAAGCAGCATCTGACGATCGCGATCGGGTGCACCGGCGGCCGCCACCGCTCGATCACGGTTGCCGACCGGATCGCGCGCAAGCTGCGCGGCCGCGACGACGTGCTTCTCCGCGTCGTCCACCGCGACACCGAGCTCGAAGCGAGCACCGAGACCGGCGCCTGACAGAATCGCGGGCTTGAACGCGGCTGCGGTGATCAGGGCCTCCGGCCTGCGCATGTTCTACGGCGAGCTGGAGGCCGTGCGCGGCATAGATCTGGAGGTCAGGCGCGGCGAGATCTTCGCCTTCCTCGGCCCCAACGGGGCCGGCAAGACCACCACCGTCGAGATCCTCGAGGGCTATCGCAAGCGGAGCGGGGGCGAGGTCGAGGTGCTGGGCATCGACCCGGCCAGGGCCGATCGAGCCTGGCGCCGGCGGGTCGGGTTCGTGCTGCAGGAGTGCCGGCTGACGCCGGAGCTGACCGTGCGCGAGGCGGTCGCTCAGTACGCCGGCTACTACCCGGCGCCGCGCGACGTGGACGACACCATCCGGCTGGTGGGCCTGGAGGGGAAGTCCGAGGCCCGGACCTCCACCCTCTCGGGCGGGCAGCAACGCCGGCTCGACGTGGCCCTGGCCCTGATCGGCGATCCCGAGCTGCTCTTCCTGGACGAGCCGACCACGGGCTTCGACCCCTCGGCGCGGCGGCAGGCCTGGGAGGTGATCGCGGGAATGCGCGAACTCGGCAAGACGGTCTTCCTCACCACCCACTACATGGACGAGGCCCAGGTGCTCGCCGACCGCGCCGCGATCATCGTCGCCGGGCGGATCGTGGCCGAGGGGGACCCGGCGCAGCTCGGTGGGGAGGGCCGGACGCAGGCGGTGATCAGCTTCCGCCTGCCCAAGGGAGCGCCCGCGTCTGAGCTGCCCTCCCCCT
>CAYZPZ010000213.1:0-3306 GCA_964480205.1 uncultured Conexibacteraceae bacterium | reverse complement strand
CTGTACTCGCGGCCTGACTGCCACCTCTGCGAGCAGGCGCGCTCGGAGCTGGAGGCGATGCGCGAGGCCGGGGACCGCTTCGAGATCGAGGAGATCGACATCGAGCGCGACGATCGGCTCCTCGCCCGCTACCTGGAGAGGATCCCCGTGATCGAGCTGGACGGGGTCCGGATCAGCGAGCTGGGGCTGGACCGCGACGGCCTGCGGGCCAGGCTCGCTACCTTGTCCCGATGATCGAGGAGGCGGCGATGGGGACCGCGGACCAGATGGAGAGCGTCGACGGCGACCGGCTCTCGCTCGGAGTCGCCGCCCGACTGTCTCGCTACCTGCAGGTCCTGACCCAGGCGCACAAGATGGGCAAGGACACGATCTCCTCGCAGGAGCTCTCCGACTACACCCACATCAACTCGACCCAGATCCGCCGCGATCTCTCGGGCTTCGGCAAGTTCGGCAAGCGCGGGGTCGGCTACAACGTCGACTCGCTGGTGCGCGAGATCCGCAAGATCCTGCACACCTCGGGTCAGCACAACATCGCCCTGTTCGGCGCCGGCAACCTGGGGCAGGCGATCGCAAGCTCGGAGATCTTCGCCGACCACGGCTTCCGGATCGTCGCCATGTTCGACGTCGATCCCGCGGTGGTCGGCCGCCGGCTCGGGGGCCTCGAGGTCATGCACTTCGACGAGCTCGAGCGCGTGGTCCGCGAGGAGGACGTGGTCGTGGGCGTGCTCGCGGTCCCGGCCGACAACGCCCAGGAGGTCGCCGATCGCCTGGTGGATGCCGGGGTGAAGATCCTCTTCAACTACTCCGAGCAGCTGCTGCAGGTTCCCCCGGCGGTCACGGTTCACACCTCCAGCCCCGCGGTAGACCTGCTTTACGCGCTGTACTTCTACCTGACCTAGACCAGACCGACCGAGAGGTGCCCGTGGCGTCGCGCGAGCCCAATCCCGCAACCGATCCCGAGCCCGAGCACTCAGGACTCGATCTGGACGCGGTCCGCGAGGTGTTCGAGGGCTCTCAGGACTTCACGATCGGGATCGAGGAGGAGTTCGCGATCCTGCGACCCGACCTGCTCGACCTCGAGCACCGCTTCGACCAGCTCTTCGCGGCCTGCCGCGAGGACGAGGTGCTGCGGCCGTCGGTGAAGGGGGAGCTGATCGACACCGAGATCGAGATCCGCTCCGGCCGGGGCGAGACCTTCGCGGAGGCCACGGAGCGCCAGCGCCAGCGCCGCGAGCGCCTGTTTGCGATCGCCGACGAGATGGGCCTGGGCCTGGCCTCGATGGGCACCCATCCCTGGGCCAGCTACCTCGATCAGCGAATCATCAAGACCGAGCACTATCAGCGCCTGGCGCGCGAGCTGCGCTGGGTCGCGCTGCGCAACAACACCTGGAGCCTGCACGTTCACGTCGGGATCCGCGGCGCGGACCGGGCGATCGCGGTCTGCGACCGGATGCGCGAGCTGCTGCCGCCGCTGCTCGCCGCCTCGGCCAACTCCCCGTTCCTGGACCATCGCGACACCGGCCTGCATTCGGCCCGCACCCAGATTTTCACCCGGACCTTCCCGCGCTCCGGCGTGCACCAGCCCTTCGGCGACTGGGCGACCTACTCGGACTTCGTCGAGCTGCTCGCCCAGACCAACTCCATCGCCGAGGTGACGCAGCTGTGGTGGAGCGTGCGCCCCCACCACAGCTTCGGCACGATCGAGGTCCGCATCTGCGACGCCCAGACCCGCGGTGAGGAATCGACGGCCCTGGCGGCTTTGATCGCGGCCTGCGTGGTCCAGGCCGCGCTCGACCACGACGAGCGCGGTCCGGGTGAGCCGCAAAGCGGCCGCCAGGTCGAGGAGAACCTGTGGCGGGCGATCCGGTACGGACGGGAGGGGAAGATGATCGACTTCGAGGGGCGGCGCGAGGTGCCGACCGCGGCGGTGATCGACGGGGTGCTGGAGTGGGCCGAGCCGGCACGGGAGCGGATCGGCGCCGAGATCGAGCTGCCCGAGCAGAACGGCGCCCAGCGGGCCCGTCAGGCGCTGGCCGAGGGGGCGCCGATCGAGGAGATCTACCGCGAGGCGATCGAGGAAACGCGGCGCACCTACGCACCGGCGCTGGCCGCGGCAGCCGCCGAGGCCCCTTAATTGATTGACTGAGGGCGATGGAGGAGGCCGACAAGCGGGGTCCGGAGGCCGGGGCCGGTGGCGCGGGCTCGGCCGGCGGCGGCGAGGACGCGCCCAGCGAGGAGGAGCTGCGCGCGCAGCTCGAGGAGGAGATCCGCAAGGTCAGGGTCGAGGATGTGGTCCTCCAGAGCGCCGTCAGCATCCTCAATCTCGCCGCGCGGCGGATCGCCAAGGACGACGAGCGCGATCTCGCCCAGGCCAAGGTCGGGATCGACGCGGCGCGGGCGCTGACCGAGCTGACTCGCGAAGAGGCCCAGCCCCAGCTTCGCCAGGCGGTCTCCGAGCTGCAGCTGCTCTATGCCAAGCACGCCGGAGAGGACGAGACCGGTGGGGAAGCGGCCGGGAGCGGCGGAGGAGCGGCCGAGGCGGGCGGGTCGGCGGGGCCGAAGGGTCAGGACAAGGGCGATTCGCCGCTGTGGACTCCCGGTAGCTGATCGGGACGCCTCCGGCGAGGGTCCAATAGACTGCCGCGCCGTCCATCACCAACGGGAGTGAGCCTTGACTGAATTCCTGACCGATTACGGAGTCGTCGTTGCGCTCGGATGTGGCGCCGCGGCCGTTGTCTACGGCCTGCTGATCACCCAGCGGCTGCTCGGCAAGTCGCCCGGCAACGATCGGATGCAGGAGATCTCGGGGGCGGTCCAGGAGGGCGCCAGCGCCTATCTGCGGCGCCAGTACACGATCATCGCCGGGGTCGGCGTGGTCGTGGCGATCCTGCTGATCCCGCTGCAGAACTGGGAGACTGCGCTTGGCTTCGTGATCGGAGGGGTGCTCTCGGGCGCCGCCGGGTTCATCGGGATGAGCCTCTCGGTGCGCGCCAACACGCGGGTCGCCGAGGCGGCGCGCGGCGGGATCCCCCCGGCGCTGGACATCGCCTTCAAGGGCGGCTCGGTGACCGGCATGCTGGTCGTCGGGATGGCGCTGCTCGGGGTGGCCGGCTACTTCGGCGTGCTGGTCGGATTCGACATCGTCGAGGACGACGAGGAGGCCGTGGACGCGCTGATCGGGTTGGGCTTCGGCGGCTCGCTGATCTCGGTGTTCGCGCGCCTCGGCGGCGGCATCTTCACCAAGGCCGCCGACGTCGGGGCCGACCTGGTCGGGAAGGTCGAGGCGGGGATCCCCGAGGACGATCC
>CAYZPZ010000212.1:0-3338 GCA_964480205.1 uncultured Conexibacteraceae bacterium | reverse complement strand
GCAAAAGAAACGGCCCTCCGAAGAGGGCCGTTTCTGGGGTACTACAGGGAGGAGAGATATGTGTACTGCTTGTTGTCTGTGGGAGGTAGCCGGTTAGGCGCCGAGCGGGCGGCTGTACCGCGTGGAAGCGGACAGCGCCAGATGCGCGGAACCGAAACCGACCATGAAGATTCCTGCGGCGTAATCGCCGGCCGCCAAGCCGACGGCGATGCCGATGAAGATCGTTACCGCCGCGAGCAGGTAGTCAAACTCGGCGTGGGCTCGAAGCGGCAGCCCGCCCCGGTCGCCCTCGCCGTAGACCGAGAGGGCGAGGCCGATCAGCAGCACGCCGAGCGCGATCGAAGCCGCGCCGGCAAGCGTGCTGAAGCCGAACGCGAAGGGCGCCGCCAGCAGAAGCGGGGCGGCGACGACCTCGAGGGCGCCGTGCACATGAATGGGTACTGCTCGGAACGCAGTCATCACGGGATCCAGGGTACGAACGTATGTGCGATTTGTCTGTGATCGTGGTCACAGAGAACGCACGAGATGCCTCGCTCGGGCAGGCGGGCAGCGGCTACGGTTCGCCCGCCATGTCGAGCCGCAGGCGCGCCGACACGCTGATCGCCGAACGAGGCCTGGCCGCCTCGCGCTCCGCCGCGGCCGCCTCGGTGCGCGCGGGCCGGGTCCGCCTCGGCCGCGACGGGCCCACGATCGACAAGCCCGGCAAGCTGCTGCCGGAGGACGCGGAGCTGGTGCTCGATCCCGGCGCGGAGTTTGTCTCGCGCGGCGGGATCAAGCTCACCAACGCGCTCGACGCCCTGCCGATCGAGGTCTCCGGCCGCGACTGCCTCGACATCGGCGCCTCGACGGGCGGGTTCACCGACTGTCTGCTCTCGCGGGGGGCGGCGAGGGTGATCGCGCTCGATGTCGGCTACGGCCAGCTCGACTGGCGCCTGCGCCAGGACGAGCGGGTGACCGCGATGGAGCGGGTCAACGCGCGTGAGCTGCGGCGCGAGCAGCTGGCGTTCGAGCCCAGCCTGGTGACGATCGATGCCTCCTTCATCTCGCTGGCGAAGCTGCTCGAGCCCGCGGCGAGCGTGGCGGCCGCTGATCTGGACATGTTGGGCCTGGTCAAGCCTCAATTCGAGCTCTCCCCGGAGCGCGTCCGCAGCGGCGGCGTGGTGCGCGATGCCGAGGCCCGCCGGGACGCGATCCGCTCGGTGGCGCGCGCGGCCGAGGACGCCGGACTGACCTATCGGGGCCTCGCCTCGTCGGGGCTGCCGGGCCCCAAGGGCAACCGCGAGACCTTCATCTGGTGCACGCGTGTCGGCCGCGCGGGCGAGCTCGACCGCGACATCGCCGAGGTGGAGCCGTGAGCACCGCCGTCCTCATCACCCATACTCACCCGGAGCATCTGGCCGAGCCGATCGCGACCACGACCGCGGCGGCTCGCGACGCCGGCGTGGAGCTCGTAGCGGCTGCGGACGAGCACGCGAAGCTGGGCGACGCTGCGGCCGGGATCGAGCGGGTCGAGGAGCTTCCCCGCGATCCCAAGGTCTGCGTGGTGCTCGGCGGAGACGGCAGCATTCTCTATGCGATGCGCCGCTACGCGGGAACCGAGGTGCCGGTGTTCGGGATCAACTTCGGCACGATCGGCTTCCTCGCCGCCTGCGAGCGCGAGCACCTCACCGAGGCGCTGGGCCGCGCTTTCAGCGGCGACTTCGAGGTGATGGCGATGCCGGGCCTGGAGCTGGGCATGGAGGAAGAGCTGCCGTTCGCGTTCAACGACGTCAGCTTCGTGCGACAGCCGCACGGTCGCGTCGCCGAGCTCTCCTACCGTGTCGGGCCCGAGGAGGTCGGGCACGTCCGCTGTGACGGGCTGGTCGCCGCCACCCCGGCCGGCTCCACCGGCTACAACCTGGCCAACGCCGGTCCGATCCTCGCCTGGGGCGTGGAGGGCTACGTGGTCAGCTTCATCGCGCCTCACACGCTCACCGCGCGGGCCCTGGTCGTGGCGCCCGACGACGTGCTCTGCGTGCGCAACGCGGCCGGCCGCGACCCGGTCGAGATCGAGCTCGACGGCGAGCACTGCTGCCAGCTCGAGCCGGGCGCGGAAGTGGATGTGCGCTTCCGCGACGGAGTCGGCCGCCTCGCGCAGCTCGAGGGCGCGAGCTTCTACCACCGCATCCGCGAGAAGTTCGGCCGGCTCGCCCGGTAGCGGGGCGGAGCCCGGGAATCCGTCGGGTTCGAGCACTACAAACGGAGGCATGCTGCTCGAGCTTCGAATCGAGAACCTGCTGCTGATCGAGCGCGCCGAGCTGCGGTTGGGGCGGGGGCTGAACGCGATCACCGGCGAGACCGGCGCGGGCAAGACCATCCTCGCCCACTCACTCGACCTGATCATGGGCGGCCGCGCGCGGCCGCAGATCGTCCGCCCCGGCGCCACGGAGGCCTACGTGGAGGGAGTGTTCGAGCTGCCGGAGGGGCTGCTCGCCGAACCCGAGCTGGCCGAGATCACCGAGCGGCTGCCCGAGGACGCAAGCGAGCTGGTGGTGGGCAGGCGGGTCGGGGCCTCGGGCCGGACCAGCGCCTTCGTGGCGGGCCGGATGGCGACCGCGGAGGACCTGCGCGCGCTCGGCTCGCGACTGCTCGCCTTCTACGGCCAGCACGAGCACCGCAAGCTGACCCTGGCCTCGGCCCAGCTGGAGACGCTCGACGGCTTCGCCGGTGAGGAGCACCTGGCGCGGCGGCGCGAATACCGCCGCGCCCACGGCGAGGTCGTCCGGCTTCAGCACGAGCTCGCCGAGCTCCGCGATCGCGAGGGCGCGCGGGAGCGCGACCTCGACCTTCTGCGCTACGAGCTGGAGGAGATAGATGCGGCCAAGCCCGGTCCGGCCGAGGCGACCGAGCTCGCGACCGAGCGCGAGCGGCTGCGCCACGCCGAAGCCCTACGGGGCGCGGCCTCCGAGGCGCTGGCGGCGGTGGCCGGTGATTCGGCCGCGGGGTCTATCGCGGCAGGCGATGCTGGTGGCGCGGCGGAGGCGCTCGCCCAGGCCGAGACCTCGCTGGCGGCTCAGGCGGGAGTCGATGCCTCGCTGGACAAGCTCGCCGAGCGCGCGACCGGGCTCACGGTCGAGCTGCGCGAGCTCGCCGCGGAGCTCCGCTCCTACGCGGAGGGCATTGAGGCCGAACCGGGAAGACTGCAGCAGGTCGAGGAGCGCCTCGAGGTGCTGGACCGCCTCAAGCGCAAGCACGGAGGGTCGATCGAGGCGGTGCTGGCCCACGCGGAGCGCTGCCGATCGGAGATCGAGCGGCTCGAGGGGGCCGGCGAGCGCAGCGACGAGCTCGAGCGGGCGCTG
>CAYZPZ010000211.1:0-3347 GCA_964480205.1 uncultured Conexibacteraceae bacterium | reverse complement strand
TCCCACGTCTCGAAGAAGCGCGCCCTGCCCGCCTTCCCCTTGCGAAAGTCGGAAACCACGACGCCCATGGGCTGGCGAAGCGGGGCGTCGGTTCCCTTGATTTTCCCTCCGTGCTCGACCAGGACAACGACGGAGTCACGAGCGTCGCGAACCTCGACGAGGTTGACGGTCCAGTCATCGACGGCCTCGGTGGGGACCGAGAGCAAGGTGCGCAGGCCATCGTGCCCCCGATACTCGGATGCTTCGACCCACTCGGGGACCGGGTGCCAGACGCCATCCGGGGCGGCGAACTCCTCCAACATAGCTTCGACTCCCTGTGCAGCGAACGCCTCGAACCCCTTCCGCACGAGTTCCACGTTCTCCTCCGACATCGCCCGCGCAGTATTGCTCAGGGCTCCTGAAGATTTCTGCTTCTACAGCGATTGCCCACTTGCCGCAGCCCGGATGGAAACGCCTGCAAATAAGCGAAGACCCGCCTGTCAGGCGGGTCTTGACTTCGAACTGCGGGCCAGGGACTCGAACCCCGAATTTACGCTCCAGAGGCGCACGTGTTCCCAATTACACCAGCCCGCAACGAGACTGCCACGCAGTCGTGACGAAAGCCTAGCGACCTACTCCATGAGCTCGCCGAGTTCGCGATCGACGTCCGCGAGGGCTTCCTTGCTCCCAGAGACATCGACCCCCTTCGCGAGTAGCTCCCGGGCGTGGCCCAGATCCTCGGAGCGGCCGACGGTCAGCGCCGCAGCGACCTTGCCGCCGGCCAGGTAGAAGACCGTGAACTCGCCGGCGTCGCGGTCGCCGCGCCAGATCTCCTCCTCCCACTCGTAGGCCGGACCGACGTACTCGAGCGAGGCCCAATCGGCGAGGTCGCTGAAGAAATACGGCACGACCTCGTAGGGCTCCGGCTCCCCGATCAGCCCCTTCGCCGCGTGCATCCCCTGCTGCATCGCCACGTCCCAGTGCTCGATCCGCAGCCGGCGCCCGTGCACCGCGCTCTGGTATGAGCAGACGTCCCCGGCGGCGTAGATCCCCTCCACCGAGCTCTGCAGCGTCTCGTCGCAGCGAACCCCACCGTTCTCTGTGTCGATCTCCAGCCCGGCACGCTGGGCGAGCATCACGTCCGGCTTCACCCCGGCCCCGACCACCACCGCGTCCCCCTCCACCGTCTTGCCGCTCTCGGTCCGCACTCCCGAGACCTCGCCTTCCCCGAGGAACGCCGCCAGGGTCTCCCCGCCGTGGACCTCCACCCCCTTCGACTCCATCACCTCCTGGAACCAGGCCCCCGCCTCGTCCCCGAAGTTCCGCGACAGCACCTTCTCTTCCATCATCACGATCGCGCACTCGGTCCCCTTGGCGGTCAGCGAGGCCGCCACCTCGCAGCCGATGTAGCTGCCCCCCACCAGCACCACCCGGTCCGCCCCCTCCGCGGCCTCGCGGATCGAATCCGAGTTCCCGAACGCCCGCAGGTAGTGGATTCCATCCAGCTCGGCGCCCTCGGCCCGGAGGATGTTGACGTTCGCCCCGGTGGCCAGCAGCGCCTTCTCGAAGCCCACCTCCTCCCCGCCCTGCAGCTTCGCCGTCCGCCCCTCCGCGTCCAGCGACACCACGTTGGTTCCGGTGCGCAGCTCCACCCCGTTCTGCGTGTACCACTCCGGCCCGTTCACGTAGGCGTCGCTGCGCTCGGACTCCCCTCGCAGGTACTCCTTCGAGAGCGGCGGGCGCTCGTACGGCGTCTCCGGCTCGCGTCCCACCAGCAGGATCTCGCCGTCGGCGCCCCGCTTGCGCAACTCCGCCGCGCAGTTGGCCGAGGCCATCCCTCCCCCAATCAACAGGAACTCGACCTCGCGCTCGGCCACCGCTATCCGGTCGCTGGACTCGCCATCGCCGCGGATACTAGTCCGCGGTCAATCGGTCGCCGGGGGCTCGGGCCTACAGCGCGACGATCGGGATGATCAGGATCGCCACGATGTTGGCGACCTTGATCATGGGGTTGATCGCCGGCCCGGCGGTGTCCTTGTAGGGATCGCCCACGGTGTCGCCGGTCACCGACGCGGCGTGCGCCTCGGTCCCCTTCCCCCCGAAGGCGCCGTCCTCGATCAGCTTCTTGGCGTTGTCCCAGGCACCGCCGCCGGCGGTCATCGAGATCGCAGCGAAGATGCCGACCACGATCACGCCGATCAGCAGCCCGCCCAGCGCCTGGTAGGAGAGCAGCCCGACCACCAGCGGCACCCCGATCGGGATCATCGAGGGCAGGATCATCTCCTTCTGCGCCGCGGCCGTGACCAGCCGCACCGCGTGCCCGTACTCGGGCTTTTCGGTGCCCTTCATGATCCCCGGCTTCTCGCGGAACTGGCGGCGAACCTCCTCGATCACCGAGCCGCCGGCGCGACCGACGGCCTCGATCGACAGCGCCGAGAACAGGTAGACCATCATCCCGCCGATCAGCAGCCCGACCAGCACCTCGGGCGAGCCGATGTCGAAGCTGAAGGTCCTGTCGGGATCCTCCTGGCGCAGCTCGAACAGGAACGCGTTGAAGAGCACCAACGCCGCCAGCGCCGCCGACCCGATCGCGTATCCCTTGGTCACCGCCTTCGTGGTGTTGCCCACCGCGTCCAGCGGATCGGTGATGTCGCGCACGTCCTGGGGCAGATCGGCCATCTCCGCGATCCCCCCGGCGTTGTCGGTGATCGGCCCGAAGGCGTCGAGCGCGACGATCAGGCCGGTCAGCGACAGCTGCGCCATCACCGCCACGCCGATCCCGTAGATCCCGGCCAGCTCGTTGGCGCCGAGGATCGCCATCGCGATCACCAGCACCGGCGCCGCCGTGGACTGGAAGCCCTGCGCCAGCCCCTGGATGATGTTTGTGGCGTGGCCGGTCTGCGAGGCCCGGGCGATCGTCCGCACGGGGCGGAAGCGGGTCGCGGTGTAGAAGTCGGTGATCACGAACAGGAAGGCGGTCACGCCCACGCCGATCAGCCCGCAGAGCCAGAGGTCGGTGGGGCTGGACCCCGACAGCGCGCCGCCCGCCTCGGCCACCCCCTGCGACAGCGGCCCGTCCATCAGCCACTCGGTGACCGGATAGAAGGCCGCCGCCGAGAGGACCGCCGAGACCACCAGCCCCTGATACAGCGCTCGCTCCACGTTCCCCGCCTGACTTCGCACCGCAAAGGCGCCGATGATCGACGCGAGAATCGCCACGCTGCCGATCGCCAGCGGATAGATCGCCACCTCGCGCGCGAACTCCCCGGTGAAGGTGAGCACGCCGAGCAGCATCACCGCCACCGCGGTCACCGCGTAGGTCTCGAACAGGTCGGCCGCCATGCCGGCGCAGTCGCCGACGTTGTCGC
>CAYZPZ010000210.1:0-3350 GCA_964480205.1 uncultured Conexibacteraceae bacterium | reverse complement strand
GAAGTGCTTGGGGGGAGACGATCCGTGCGGGGACCAGATCCCCTCCACCTCCAGCACCGCGGGCTCGCTGCGGCGGACGATCACGGATTCGCCCGGGGTCAGCTTCAGTCTGTCGCTCATCGCATCCTCCTTCGCCTCGGCGTTACCCGCGCCTCGCAGCCTCACGCATTACCTCGAGCGGCGCCTCGCGGCCGGTCCAGATGCGAAGCGACTCCGCGCCCTGGCGGACCAGCACCTCGATCCCGTCGATCGCCTCGGCGCCCCGCTGCCGGGCAGCGCGCACCAGCTCGGTCTCCTCGCCGGCGTAGACCAGATCGAGCACGGTGACCTCGGCGCCGAGGCGGTCGGGATCGATCGGCAGCCCCTCGAACGGGTCCTCGTCCTCGGTGCCGGGCATGCCGATCGACGTGCAGTTGACGATTAGATCGAAGCCCCCCTCGCGCGCATGCTCGGCGGTCACGGTCCCCAGCTTGGGCTCGTCGCCGGCCGGCGCGCCTCCGGTCCCCAGCATGCCCCTGACCAACTCGTCGGCTCGCTCGGGGGTGCGGTTCCAGACCTCGACCGAGCCTCCCTGAGACAGCAGGGCCCAGACGGCGGCGCGGGCGCTGCCCCCGGCGCCCAGGACCAGGGCGCGCTCCCCGGCGCGTGGGCGCCCGAGCGCGGCGAGCAGGCCCGGGGCGTCGGTGTTGTGGGCTCGGATCTCCTCGCCCCTGAAGCTGAGCGTGTTGGCGGCGCCGATCTCATCGGCCGCGGCCGAGGCCCGGTCGGCGAGCTCCAGGGCGGCCTCCTTGTGGGGGATGGTGACGTTGGCCCCGACGAAGCCCTCGGCGGGGAGCGCCCGGGTGAGCTCGGCGAAGTCCGCCGGAGGGATGTCGATCGCCTCGTAGGACCACTCCGAGGCCAACCCCAGAGCCTCCAGAGCGGCTGTCTGCATCGCCGGGGAGCGGGAGTGGGCCACGGGGTGGCCCAGCACGGCGAGGCGTTTCATCGCGCGGGGTCGCCTATTCCTCGGGACACTCCGTGGGCGAGCCGCCCTCCTCCTCCAGCGCACGGCGGTACTCGGCGGCGAGCTGCTCGAACTCCTGCTCGCTGGCGGTGAAGGAGTGCTCGCCGCAGGTCCCCGGCTTGACCACGAAGTAGAGGTAGTCGACATTCGCGGGGGCGGCAGCCGCCTCGATCGCCTCCAAGCCCGGGTTGCCGATCGGGGTCGGGGGCAGCCCGGCGTTGAGGCGGGTGTTGTAGGGCGTGTCCTTGTCGAGATCCGACTGCGGGATCTGCTCGGTGTAGTTCTGGGTCTCGTAGCGAGTGGTGGCATCGATGCCGAGCGGAATCCCCTGCCGCAGGCGATTTTGGATCACCGCGGAGACGAGGGGACGCTCCTCGGCGACCTGGACCTCCTTGTCGATCATCGAGGCAATGGTCAACACGTCGTAGACCGTCAGGTTCGCTCGCTTCGCGCGCCGCATGTTGACCCGGCCGACGTTCTGCTCGAAGGCCTGGAGCTGCTGCTGCACCAGCTCCGCCGCGCCCTGGCCGGGCTGGAGCTCGTAGGTGGCCGGGAACAGGAACCCCTCGAGGTCCCTGTTCTTGGCGCCGTACTGTCTGGGGTTGAAGCCCTGGGGCGCGGTCTCGGTCAGCTGCAGGTACTCGTCGCTGGAGACTCCCTCGGGAAGGATGTCCGCCGCGATCTGGCGGCGATCGAGCCCCTCCGGAATGGTGACCGTGAGCGTGCCGCCGGCCTCCTCGCCGGTCAGGCGGTCGATCGCCGCGCCATAGCTCATGTCGTTCGCGAGGTTGTAGGTGTCGGCTTGGATCTCGTCGGCCTTGCCGGCCAGGCGCAGCCGCCACTCGAACATGCGAGCGCTGGAGACGACGCCCTCCCGTTCCAGGATCCGGGCGATCTCGCCGGCGTCCGACCCCTCCGGGATCTCCACCGCGACGCTGTCGGTGCCCAGCCCCTCCCCCGCGAACGGCTGGAAGAAGGCGATCAGGAACCAGGCGACGAGGATGCCGGCCCCGGCGAGGGCGAGCGCCGCGATCCGGCGGGCCCGATAGTTGGCGCGTCGAGGGCGTCGGCGGGGCGATCGCCCGCCTCCCCCACCCGAGGCGCGCCGCAGGGTGGGCGGCTCACGGCCGCCCGCTCCGCGGCCCGCGGGAGGGCTTCCCACGGGGGGGCTTCCAGCGGGGGGCCGGCCGAGCCTGCGCGGGGGCGGGGGTTGCTGTTCCGCCTTCGCAGGAGCAGCCTCGGGCTTGGGCTTGGGCTTGCGCCCTTGACGGCGCGCTTCGCGCTCGCGGCGGCGGCGCTCGCGCTCGAGCGCGGCGGGGTCGTCGCGTCCGTACTCGTCAGTCGGCATCAGCCTCGCTCCCCGATCGAGGCCAGGTAGGACTCCAGCAGGTGGGCGGCCGCGAGCGAGTCCTCGTCAGCGCTGGC
This sequence comes from uncultured Conexibacteraceae bacterium, assembly GCA_964480205.1. Lineage (GTDB taxonomy): Bacteria > Actinomycetota > Thermoleophilia > Solirubrobacterales > 70-9 > CAYZPZ01. The sequence continues at coordinate 919 of CAYZPZ010000210.1, read as the reverse complement.
CCCCGCGCGGGCGCTGCGCGCCGCCATGGTCGTGGTCAAGCGCTCGTCGTAGGTCTCCACGGGAACATCGAGCAGGCGCGAGAGCTCAGTCGCGAACTCCCGGCTGAGCCTTGCCTGGTCGGTCTCCTCTCCCGACAGCGAGATCGGCAAACCGACGATGACGCGCTCGACTTCGTGCTCGGAGGCCAGCCGCGCGACCCGGACCGGGTCGGGAGGCGCGACCGCGCCCAGCGGACGAGCCAGCGTCCCGGTGGGATCGGAGATCGCGCAGCCGCAGCGAGCGGTTCCGTAATCGAGCGCGAGCACCCGCATCAGGCAATCACAGCTTCGATTCGATCGTCCTACGGGCCAAGTCGAGGGCCTCATCGAGCTTCTCCGGCTCGCGGCCCCCGGCCTGCGCGACGTTGTCGCGCCCACCGCCGCCGCCTCCGACGGCCTTGGCCGCCTCCTTGACCACGTCGGCCGCGGACAACCCCTTCGCCACCGCGGCCTCGCTGAAACTGGCAACCAGGGCGACCTTGCCTCCGTCGGTGCCGCCCAGCACCACGGCAGAGTCTCCCGCGCGCGACTTGATCCGATCGGCCAGGTCGAGAAGCGCGCCCTGATCCGCGCTGGGACAGCCACCGACGAAGATCGTGATCTCGCCGATCCGCTGGCCGGCGGCGGCGATCTCCTCGGCCTGCTTGGAGAGGTCGGCCGCGCCGGCCTGCTTGACCTGGCGCTCGAGCTCGTCGAGGCGCTCTCCGGCCCGGCGGGCCGCGGCGAGCGGATCGTGCTCGGAGCCGAGCAGGCGCCCTACCTCGCTCAGCTCCTGCGAGCGAGCGCGGAAGAAGTCGATCGCCGCGGGACCGGTCAGCGCCTCGATCCGGCGCACGTTGGCGGCGCTGGAGCCCTCGGAGGCGATCTTGAAGACGCCGAC
>CAYZPZ010000209.1:0-3427 GCA_964480205.1 uncultured Conexibacteraceae bacterium | reverse complement strand
ACCGGCGAGGCGATCGCCACCGCGTCCAGCTCGGGGTCGGCGAGCAGCTCGTCGAAGTCGCCGGTGAAGCGCGCCTTCGGGTAGGAGGGCGCGTACCGGACGCGGTGGAGCTCGTCGGCGTCGCAGCACCAGGCCAGCTCGCATCCCTCTATCGCGTTCAGGTTGCGAGCGAGGTTGGGGCCCCAGTAGCCGAGGCCGACTATGCCCACGCGGGCCGACATGACGCGCGACAGTGTAGGGAGCGGCGGCCGGAACGGACGGCAGGGAGTGCTCAGCGGTCCGCTACGTTGCGCGCGTGCCCGACCGGCCCAACGTGCTGATCGCGTACGGGCTGATGCAGTGGCCGCTGCGCTCGACCATCCGCGACCACCTCAGCTCGTTCCGCAAGTACGCGCGCGCCCGCTGCTTCTACCTCAACCTCGGCGCGCGCCGCGTGCCGCGCTGGCTGCGCCGGGTGCCCTTCGACGCGGTCATCTTCCACCACACCCTGACCGGCCAGCGCATGCAGCCGCCGGTGCTGGCCTGGCAGCTGCGCAAGGCCGAGCCGCTGAGGGAGCTGGCGCCGCTGCGCATCGCGCTGATCCAGGACGAGTGCGTCTACACCGACGCGATGTCCGATCTGATCGAGGAGTTCCGGGTAGACCACGTCTTCTCGGTGGCGCCGCCCTCGGAGTGGCGCAAGATCTACTCCGGGGTCGACCACGACCGGGTCCACTTTCACCAGCAGATCCCCGGCTACCTGGATCCCGAGACGGTGGCGCGGATCGACGAGATCGTCGCCGAGAGCCCCAAGCGCCCGATCGACGTCGGCTACCGCGCCTGGGCGGGGCTGCTCTCGCTCGGCCGGCACGGGCTGCTGCGCCGCCGGCTCGCCGAGGCCTTCGTCGCCGAGGCGCCTAAGCACGGGCTTGAGACCGACATCTCCACGGACCTGGGCGACGTCCACCACGGTGATCGGTGGTTTCGCTTCCTGGCCTCCTGCAAGTACACGATCGGAGCCGAGGGCGGGGCCACGGTGCTCGACCGCACCGGCGAGTTCAAGCGGCGGACAGACGCCTATCTCGCCGAGCACCCGGGAGCGAGCTACGAGGAGGTGGAGGCGGCCTGCTTCCCCGGCGAGGACGGCAAGCTGGCGCTGTTTGCGATCTCCCCGCGCCACATGGAGGCATGCGCGACGCGCACCTGCCAGGTGCTGGTCGAGGGCGACTACTCCGGCGTGCTGCGCGAGGGCGAGCACTACATCGAGCTGCGCCACGACCTCTCCAACCTCGACGAGGTGATGGAGCTGATCGCGCGCGACTCGGAGCGCGAGCGGATCACCGAGGCGGCCTACCGCGACGTGGTCGCCTCCGGCCGCCACACCTACGAGCGCATGGTCGCCGAGTTGGAGTCGGCGACGGGGCTGGCCGAGCTGGAGCCACGCGCGGCCGAGAGCCGCGGCCTGCTGGTCCGCCACCGCCTCGCCGAGGCCGCCGACCGCCTCTCCTGGCTGAAGGTGATCGTCGTGGTGAAGTCGGTGCGCGCGGTCCGCGCGGTCGCGCGAGCCCTGCTGCCCCGCCGCACCTTCCACCGCCTCAACGAGCGCCTCGGCGGCGATCCCGGCGGGGCCCACCCGGGCGGGCCCTGAGGGCGGTCGGCGGGCGCTACCCTGAGCCGCCATGTCGGCGAGGCCCGCCACCCAGCCGGAGATCGACCGCGCCAACCAGGCCTTCTGGGACGAGCTCTGCGGCTCCAAGTTCGCCCTCGAGAACGGCGTCACCGACAACTCGCCGGAGAGCATCGCCCGCTTCGACCGCGCCTACTTCGACTTCTACCCCTACCTGGAGGGCTACATCCCCTCTGACATCGCCGGCAAGCGCACCCTGGAGATCGGCCTCGGCTACGGCTCGCTCTCCCAGCGCCTGGCCGAGCTCGGCGCCGACTACCACGGCCTCGACATCGCCCGCGGCCCGGTGGAGATGGTGCGCGAGCGCCTGCGCCGCATCGGGGTCGACGGTCCCGAGGCCCGGGTCCAGCAGGGCTCGGCCCTCGAGATCCCGCATCCCGACGCCAGCCTCGACTGCGTGGTCTCGATCGGCTGCCTGCACGTGACCGGGGACTTCGCCGGGGCGATCCGCGAGGTGCACCGGGTGCTGCGGCCGGGGGGCCAGGCGGTGGTGATGGTCTACGCCAAGCACTCCTTCCGCCGCTACACACTGGCCGTGATCAAGAGCCCCTACTTGCTGCAGGGCGGGCCCTCCCGCGTCGGGCTCGAGGTGGACCGCGTCTACGACCAGCGCCTCGACGGCGAGGCGCTGCCGGCGATGGAGTACATCGGCACCCGCGAGGCCAAGCGCGCCTTCGAGGGTTTCGGCGAGGTCGAGATCCGTCGCGAGAACATGGACAAGATCAAGGCGATGCCGCGCCAGTGGCTGCTCGGCGCGCCGGCGCGGGTGGCCGGCGTCGACATCTACATCACCGCGACGAAGTAGCGGGGTGTCCCGGTGAGCACCCAGGCTTCCCAACCGCGGGTGGACCGCGCCAACCAGGCCTTCTGGGACGAGCTCTGCGGCTCCAAGTTCGCCCTCGAGAACGGCGTCACCGACAACTCGCCGGAGAGCATCGCCCGCTTCGACCGCGCCTACTTCGACTTCTACCCCTACCTGGAGGGCTACATCCCCTCTGACATCGCCGGCAAGCGCACCCTGGAGATCGGCCTCGGCTACGGCTCGCTCTCCCAGCGCCTGGCCGAGCTCGGCGCCGACTACCACGGCCTCGACATCGCCCGCGGCCCGGTGGAGATGGTGCGCGAGCGCCTGCGCCGCATCGGGGTCGACGGTCCCGAGGCCCGGGTCCAGCAGGGCTCGGCCCTCGAGATCCCGCATCCCGACGCCAGCCTCGACTGCGTGGTCTCGATCGGCTGCCTGCATCACACGGGCGACCTGCCCGGCGCGGCCGCCGAAATCCATAGGGTGCTGCGTCCCGGCGGCGAGGCCGTGGTGATGGTGTATGCCCGCCACTCGCTGCGGCGCTATCTGCTGGCCGCGCTGCACCTTCCCGCCCTGTGGCGCCGCGACACCTCGGTGGGGGCGGAGGTGCGCCGCACCTACGACCAGACGCTGGCCGGAGGCGCGGCCCCCGTCGTGGAGTTCACCACGGCCGGCGAGGCCCGGCGACTGTTCTCTGGCTTCGAGCGGGTCCGCGTGCGCCGCGAGAACATGGACAAGATCAAGGCGATCCCGCGCGAGCGGCTGCTGGGGCTGCCCGCCCGCCTCGCCGGCGTCGACCTCTATGTCACCGCGCGGCGATGAGCGTCACCCGCCAGGAGCGAATCGACCGCTCCAACGCCGAGTTCTGGCAGGAGCTCTGCGGCACACCGATGGCGCGCGAGATCGGGATCGCCGACTCCTCGCCGCGCAGCCTCGCCTGCTACTACTATGCCTAATTC
>CAYZPZ010000208.1:0-3433 GCA_964480205.1 uncultured Conexibacteraceae bacterium | reverse complement strand
CCCCTCCTCGAGGGGGTTGCCCTCCTCGTCGAAGTCGGGGCCGAAGTCGTCGACGTACTCGCCGATCGCGTCGGAGAGGTACTCCTCGTCCTCGTCGCTGAGCTGACCGCTCTCCTCGATCCGTTCCATCAGGTCCTTGTTCTCTGAGGCCAGACGCTCGAGCAGCCCCTGCTGGAACTCCTGCACCCGCTCGACCTTGATCCGGTCCAGGTGCCCGGCGGTGCCGGCGAGGATCGCCGCGACCTGATCCGCCATCGTCATCGGCTGGCGCTCCTTCTGGTTGAGCGCCTCGACCATGCGCTCGCCGCGGGCGAGCTGCTTCTGTGTCTCTGGGTCGAGCTCGGAGCCGAACTGCGCGAAGGCCTCGAGCTCACGGTACTGGGAGAGGTCCAGGCGCAGCTTGCCGGCCACCTTCTTCATCGCCTTGGTCTGGGCGTCGCCGCCCACCCTCGAGACTGAGGTGCCGACGTTGATCGCGGGCCGCACCCCGGAGTAGAAGAGGTTGGTCTCGAGGAAGATCTGACCGTCGGTGATCGAGATCACGTTGGTCGGGATGTAGGCGGAGATGTCGCCCGCCTGGGTTTCGATCACCGGCAGCGCGGTCAGCGAGCCGCCGCCCTGCTCATCGGACAGCTTCACCGCCCGCTCCAGCAGCCTCGAATGGAGGTAGAAGACGTCGCCCGGATAGGCCTCGCGGCCCGGAGGTCGCCTCAGCAGCAATGACATCTGCCGGTATGCCGCCGCGTGCTTGGAGAGGTCGTCGTAGATGCAGAGCGCGTGCCGTCCGTTGTAGAGGAAGTGCTCGCCCATCGCGCAGCCCGCGTATGGCGCCATGTACTTGACCGGCGCCGCCTCGTCGGCAGGGGCGGCGACGATGATCGTGTTCTCCATCGCCCCTGCGTCGTCCAGGGTCTCCATCACCTGGACCACCGTGGACATGCGCTGGCCGATCGCCACGTAGATGCAGATCAGATCCTGGTCCTGGTTGTTGATGATCGTGTCGATCGCGATCGCGGTCTTGCCGGTCTGGCGGTCGCCGATGATCAGCTCGCGCTGGCCGCGCCCGATCGGGATCATCGAGTCGATCGCCTTCAGCCCGGTCATCATCGGCTCCTTCACCGGCTGGCGATGGACCACCCCGGGCGCCTTGTGCTCCGCGGCGCGCCTCTCTGTGGTGTTGATGTCGCCCTTGTCGTCGAGCGGGCGGCCCAGAGGATCGACCAGCCGCCCCAGCAGATCCTCGCCGACAGGGATCTCCAGCAGGCGCTTGGTGCGCTTCACGGTGTCGCCCTCGACGATCTCGTCCCAGTTGCCGAACAGCACCGCGCCGACGTTGTCCTCCTCCAGGTTGAGCGCCAGGCCGACCACGTCGTGGGGCAGCTCCAGCATCTCCAGCGACATGCAGTTGTCCAGGCCGTGGATTCGGGCGATTCCGTCGCCGATCTCGAGCACGGTCCCGACCTCGGAGAGGTCCGCCGCCTCGGTGTCCATCCCCTCGATCCGCTGGCGCAGGATGCTTGCGATCTCGTCCGGCTTGATTTCCATCGGGTTGCGTCCTCCTTATGCCGCCGCGGCGACGTTCTTTCGAAGTTTCTCCAGCCTGGCGCGAACGCTCGCGTCCAGGACCATGTTGCCGACCTGGAGCTTCAGACCTCCGAGGAGGCTTTCGTCGACATTGCTCTCCAGCTCCACCGTCTGCCCGGTCTGTTTCTCTATCGCCTCGCCGATTCGGTCCACGACCTCGGGGTCGAGCTCCACAGCGCTTGTCACGTTCACCTCGAGCCGCCGGTTCTCCTTGGCCCAGAGCGCATCGAAGTTGCGGCGGATGCGAAACAGCGCCGGCATCCGGTGCTTCTCCGCGAGCAGGGTGAGGAAGTTGACCAGCTCGGGCTCGGCGCCCTCCACGGCCTTCGCCAGACCCTCCGCCTTTTCGGCCGAGGAGAAGTAGGGGCTGAAGAAGAACAGCTGCAGCTCGCGGTTCTCCGCGAGCGCGTCGGCGAACTCGCCGAGTTGCGCGTGGATCGCATCGAGCCTGCCGGAGTCCTTGGCCGCCCCGAACATCGCATCCGCATACACGCGAGCGATCTCCTCCATGGCTACGAGCGCTCCTCGCTCTGCGCCATTTCGCCGTTCCCCGACAGCTCGGAGAAGTCGAGGTCGGCCAGAGCCTCGTCGATCAATCGCTTGTGGTCCTCGGAGGTGAGCGACTTGCCCGCCACCTTCTCGGTGGTGAGCACGGTGAGGTCGGCGACCTCCTTGCGGATCCGCTCCAGCGAGCGCCGCGTCTCGGCCTCGATGTCCCGCCGGGCGGCGGCGACCAGCTCCTCGCGCTTGGCCTTGCCATCCTCTGCGGCCTGGACCTTGGTGGTGTCGGCCGCCTTGCGGGCGCGGGAGACGATCTCCTCGGCCTGCTCGCGCGCCTCCCGGAGGCGGGCGCGGTACTCGGCCAGCAGCTCGTCGGCCTCGCTGCGGGTCTTCTCCGCGGCCTCGATCGACTCGGAGATCGCCCTGGCGCGCTTGTCGAGCGCCCCCTGGATGCGTGGGAAGGCGAGTTTGCTCAGCACCCACATCGTGAACAGGAAAACGACCAGGGTCCAGATCATCAGCCCGGCGCCGGGCGAGACCAGGAAGCTGCCGCCCTCCTCCTCGCCGCTCTCGGCGCCGTGCTCAGCGCTCTCCTGGGCGAGGACGAGGAACTGCCCTATGTCCGGGAGGAGATCCAAGGCCTAGAGGAAGAAGGCGATCAGGCCGAAGATGAAGGTGTAGAAGGCGACCGCCTCGGTCAGCGCGAAGCCGAGCCAGCGGATCGACTGAAGCTCGTCCTTCATCTCGGGCTGGCGAGCAACGGACTCGATCTCCTTGCCGAAGATGATGCCGATGCCGATGCCGGCTCCGATCGAGCCGAGCCCCGCGCCGACGCCGAGCGCGATCGCCTTGCCGGCGTCGGTGATGCCGGTATCGGTGATCCCCTCAGCCGCCTGGGCGATCGGGATGATCAGGTCAGCCATTACTCAACGCTCCTTTTCTAGTGACTTTCGGCGACCGCGCCGCCGATGTAGATAGAGGACAGGGTGGCGAAGATGAACGCCTGCAGCGTCGCGATCAGCCCCACCTCCAAGACGAAGAAGGCGAAGGCGAGCGGGAAGGTGAGCGCTCCCAGGGCAGCGATCCCCAGGAGCACCGCCAGCCCGCCGCCCATGAAGAGCAGCAGCAGGTGCCCGGCGAGGATGTTGGCAAAAAGCCGCACCGAGAGGGAGACCAGCCGCATCAGGTGCGAGAGCAGCTCGATCACGAAGATCAGGCCCTTGCCGATCGGGTTCATCGTCTCCAGGCCCGCGGGCAGGAAGCTCTTCATGTAGCCGCCCGGGCCCTTCGCCCTCACGCCCTCCACGTGGTAGGAGATCCAGACCACGAGGGTGAGGATCAGGGGGAA
>CAYZPZ010000207.1:0-3436 GCA_964480205.1 uncultured Conexibacteraceae bacterium | reverse complement strand
GTCCAGGTACTGGGTGAGCCCCGCCTTCTCGAAGTACTCGGTGACCACCGTCGAGCCCGGCGCCAGCGAGGTCTTCACCCAGGGCTTGCGCTGCAGGCCCCGCTCCACCGCCTTCTTGGCCAGCAGGCCCGCGCCCAGCATCACGGTCGGGTTCGAGGTGTTGGTGCAACTGGTGATCGCCGCGATCACCACGTGGCCGTGGTCGAGCTCGACCGTTTCGCCGTCCTCGAGCTGCACGCTCACCCGGTCGCTGGTGACGGCGTCCCGCTCGACGGTGCCGGTGACCGCCTGGCGCGGCTTGCCGCCGTCGCCATTGTGGTCCTCGGCTGGCGGGTCGGAGGCCGGGAAGGACTCGGCCACCGCGTGGTCGCGCATGTTCTCCAGCTGCTCGCCCGCCTCCGGCTCCCACTCGGACATCGCATTGAGAAAGGCCGGCTTGGCGTTCGATAGCGCGATCCGGTCCTGGGGGCGCTTGGGGCCGGCGATGCTGGGCTCCACTTCGCCGAGGTCGAGCTCGAGCACGTCGCTGTAGGTGGCGTCCTCGGCGTCCGGCTCGTGGAAGAGGCCCTGCTCGCGGGTGTAGGCGTCGACCAGCTCTATCTGCTCGGTGGGCCGGCCGGTGAACTCCAGGTAGCGCAGGGTCTCCGCGTCGATCGGGAAGATCGCGCAGGTCGAGCCGAACTCCGGCGACATGTTGCCGATCGTGGCCCGGTCGGCGAGCAGCAGGTTCTGCAGGCCCGGCCCGAAGAACTCGACGAACTTAGCGACCACTCCCTTCTCGCGCAGCATCTCGGTCACGGTCAGCACCAGATCGGTGGCGGTCGAGCCCTCGGGCAGCGAGCCGTCCAGCTTGAAGCCGATCACCTGGGGCAGCAGCATCGAGATCGGCTGGCCCAGCATCGCCGCCTCGGCCTCGATTCCGCCCACGCCCCAGCCCAACACGCCGAGGCCGTTGATCATCGTGGTGTGGGAGTCGGTGCCCACCAGGGTGTCGGGGTAGGCCTGAGACACGCCGTCGACCTCACGGGTCCAGACGCCGCGCCCCAGGTACTCCAGGTTGACCTGGTGGCAGATTCCGGTGGCCGGCGGCACAACCTGGAAGTTGTCGAAGGCCTCTTGGCCCCACTTGAGGAAGGCGTAGCGCTCGCCGTTTCGCTCGTAGTCGCGCTCCTCGTTGATGCCGAAGGCGCGGGCGTTGCCGAAGGCGTCCACCTGGACCGAGTGGTCGATGATCAGATCGACGTCGACCAGCGGGTTGATCGCCCCCGGATCGCCGCCCAGCTCCTCCATCGCGTCTCGCATCGCGGCCAGGTCGACCACCGCGGGCACCCCGGTGAAGTCCTGCATGAGCACGCGGGCGGGCTGGAAGGGGATCTCGATCGAGGGCTCGGCCCCGGCGTCCCAGGTGGCGATCGCCTCGACGTCCTCGGAGGTGACCGACTCGCCGTCCTCCAGGCGCAGCGCGTTCTCCAGCAGCACCTTGAGCGAATAGGGAAGCCTGGCCACGTCGAACTTCTTCTGCAGGGCGTCCAGGCGGTGGATCTCGTACTCGCTGCCCGAAACCTCGAGGGTCGCGCGTGCGTCGAAGCTGTTTGCGCTCACATAGTCAAGTCTAGGCATCGGGCACGCCCGGCAAACCAAGGCAGTGCGTGGGGCTGAGCCGGCACCTCAGGCACGGCCTTACCCGTAAGCGGACGCTCATATATCTGCTAGGGTGCCGCGCCACATAGCCGAATCCCGCCGAGCAGGAAGGCGGGAACGGGGGAACCGAAGCATCTGGGGCGAACCCACGAGGTGGGGGCGCAGGCTCCTTTAGCGCCAGCCCGACAGCTAACTCCGTAGGCCGACGAAGGAGGACAGTTGTTGCGTTCAAGTTCGATTCGGGTGTGGCGCTCGCTGGCGGTGGGAGCGGGAGCGTGCTGCCTGCTGGTCGCGGCGGCGCCCGCGTCCGCGCAATCCGGGGGCTACACGCCGCCCACCACGGAGCCCGCGCAGCCCAACCCGTCGATCCGGACCGTGCCCGGTTATCGCGCAAAGCTGAACAAAAAGGGCAAGGCGATTCCCCCCGCGATGGCGCCGGCCAACGTCCAGAACGCGATCGTCGCCGTCAACAGGCTCCGCAAGCGGCCGTACAAGTACGGCGGCGGGCACCAGAGCTTCCATTCCTGGGGCTACGACTGCTCGGGGACGGTGAGCTACTTCCTCTACGCGGCGGGGCTGCTGGATGCCCCGATGCCCTCGGGGCCGTTCATGACCTGGGGCGAGCCGGGTCACGGTCGGTGGATCACGACCTTTGCCAACAGGGGCCACATGTACGCGGTGGTGGCGGGGCTTCGGTTGGACACCTCGGCGGCCGGCGACCGCAAGTTCCGCCAGAAGGGCCCGCGCTGGCGCAAGAAGAAGCGCAAGCCGAAGGGCTTCGCGATCCGGCACTACCCCGGCTACTAGGGCCCTAGCGCCGACAGTCCAAATTCAGCGCTTGGCGGCGTGGCCGGTGACGAGCTGGTCTGCGATATCGCCGGCGCCGCCCCGCCGCTGAACGCGGGCGGCGAGTTCGGGGTGGCGATGGGCGAAGGCGGTTGCCAGCCGCAGCCGCCGGGTGGCGGGCTCGATCTCGGAGCGGTTGCGGCGGATCGCCCTGACCACCGCCCTGCCCACCCGCTTGGGCGATGTGGTTCCCAGCGCCGGCGGCGCCTTCACTCCGGAGTCGTGGAACATGCCCGCCTCGCGAACGAAGCCCGGCGAGACGATCGAGACCCCGACGCCCTTCGGGAGCAGGTCCTCGCGCAAGGCCAGGGCGTAGCCGCGCAGCCCGAACTTGGTGGCGCAGTAGATCGCAGTGCGGGGGGTCGCGGCCTTGCCGTTGAGCGAGGAGATGAAGACGATGTGGCCCTCCCCCTTCTCGATCAGGAGGGCGGCCAGCTCCCGGCTCATCAGGATCGGTGCCTCGAAGTTGACGCGAAGGGTGCGGGTCAGATCCTGCTTTCGCATCCGCTCCACCGCGCCCACGCCGGGCAGGGCCGCGTTCGCCACCAGGGCGTCGAGGTCGCCGGCCTGGCGGACCAGCTTCTCAGCGGCACCCGCACGCGCGAGATCGGCGACCAAGACCTTGTGCCGGCGGGCCCCGCCGGGTAGGGATCGGGCCAGCTCGCGCAGCTCCCGGCGCCGGCGCGAGCTCAGGACCAGCTTCGCCCCCTCGCCCGCAAGCTGCTCGGCGATCGCGCGGCCCAGGCCTCCGGTGGCGCCGCTGATCAGCACCCGCTTGTCCTCGAGGTCCACGGGTGGGAACCTACAAGGTCCGCGCTGCGAGCCCCAAAGGCCGATTGATTGACTGGCGCCGGGCGCCTTGCGCGCCTACAGTCAGCCGCCGTGCGCAGAGAATCGGTGATCGCGGGCGTCAGGGCGGGGATCCCGTTCGCGATCGCGGCGCTGGTGC
>CAYZPZ010000206.1:0-3445 GCA_964480205.1 uncultured Conexibacteraceae bacterium | reverse complement strand
CCCAAGCAGATCGCCGCCAACTACATCCTCCAGATGAGCTCCGTAGAGCTCCAGGAGGCGATCTCGCAGGAGCTGGACGAGAATCCCGCGCTCGAGATGCAGGAGCTGCCCGCCTGCCCGATCTGTGGCACTCCGGTCACCGGCAATTACTGCACCGAGTGCTTCCCGCGCAAGTCGCCCAACGACGGCGTCTCGAGCGGCGTCGACGAGCTCCCGCTGGAGGGGCCGCCCCGGCCACGGGACGAGGACGACGACTTCGACCCTATCGCTCGGGCGGAGGCCGACTTCACGCTGGAGGAGCACCTGGTCTGGAACCTCCGCGCGGTGCTGCCAACCGGGCTGCACCGGGTGATCGAGTACGTGGTCGGGGCGCTCGATGACAACGGGTTCCTGACCGCCAGCGACGAGGAAATCGCCGAGGCGACCGGAGCCAATCCGGTGGACATCGAGCAGGTGCGGACGGCGATGCGCGGGCTGGAGCCGGTCGGCATCGGCTCACGGGGGATCGTCGAGAGCCTGCTGGCGCAGATCGCCCACCTGCGTGACACCGAGGAGGTCGAGGTCCCCGAGCACGTGGAGCCGATCGTCCGCGACCACCTGCCGAAGCTCGGCGAGCGGAAGTTCAAGGAGATCGCCAACCTGCTCGGAGTCGACCAGGCGCACGTCCTGGAGTGCTGGGAGTTCATCAAGTCCAACCTCAACCCGTACCCCGCATCGGCCTTCACCGCAGCCGTCACCGGCGGGGCCCGCACCATCCTCCGCCCGGACGTGATCATCCGAGAGGTCGACGGCGAGCTCGTGGTGGAGGTGGTCGAGTCGCGCAAGTTCAGCCTGCGGGTGACGCCGATCTACTCCGGCCTCTCCTCGAAGCTGCGCAGCGGCGAGACCAGCGAGGCCGACAAGGAGCACGTCCGCGAGTACGTGGGCCGCGCCAAGTTCTTCATCGACAACATCAACCGGCGCCGCGCCACCATGCAGAAGATCGCCGAGTGCCTCTGCGAGCGGCAGCACGACTACCTGCTGCACGGCGTCCAGCACCTCGTGGCGCTGACGCGGGCCGAGGTGGGGGAGCTGATCGGGATGCACGAGTCGACCGTCAGCCGAGCGACGGCCGACAAGTTCGTCATGCTCCCGTCGGGGGAGATCGTGCCGTTCAGCCACTTCTTCACCGCCTCGCTGGGCGTCAAGGACCTGGTTCGCAAGCTGATCGAGTCGGAGGATCCGTCGCACCCGTTCTCCGACCAGGAGATAGCCGACCGTCTCCTGGAGCAGGGGGTCGTCCTCGCCCGCCGGACGGTCGCGAAGTACCGCGACGAGCTCCAGATCCTGCCTGCCCGGCTGCGCCACCGGTAGCGCGTGCGGCTGGCGCCCGTTCGCTGGCTGGCGGTGCTCGCGGTCGGGGCGGGGCTCTGCGCGCTCGTGCTGTGGATGGCCACCACCCTCGACGCGCGCCCGCCGATGGTGGACGAGTGGAGGCTGACCCAGCACCTGAGCGGTGACGAGCGGGTGGCGCTCACGACCACCGGCATCGAGGTCACCTTCGACGAGCCGGTAAACCACCCCTCGGCGGAGCGCGCCTTCGAGATCGAACCGCCGGTCGAGGGCACCTTCAGCTGGGCGGGGCCGACGCTCCTCTTCACGCCCAGCCAGCCGCTGCCGCTCGAGACGAGCTTCACGGTCCGGATCGGCGCGGGGGTCCGCGACCTGGCCGGCAACGAGGTGGACGAGCCATCGGAAGCGTTCGCCTTCGCCACCACCGGGCCGCCGGCGGTTGCGGAGAGCGATCCGGCCGACGGCGCGAGCGCTGTGCCGCTCGACGCTCCGCTGGTGATCACCTTCACCACCCTGATGGACACCGGCTCGGTCGAGCGCGCGCTCGAGGTCGAGCCCTTCATGGCCTACGACCTGCGCTGGGACGGAGAGCTGTTGACGGTCCTTCCCACGCGTCCGCTGCGTCCCGACACGGAGTACATGGTGCGCTTCGAGGAGGGCGCCACCGACCTGGCCGGGATCGCCCTCGAGTCGGGGGCCGAGATCCGCTTCCGCACTCAGACCGGCCTGCGCGCCTCGGCGCTCGTGCCCGCCGAAGGGAGCGAGGGGGTCGCGATCGGCTCGCCCATCGCACTGGTCTTCGACGTCGCTCTCGACCCCGACAGCGTGGAGCAGGAGCTGCTCACCATCACGCCACCCGTGCCGGGGCTGCTGACGGTCGGATCGCTCCCCGCAGCGGGCGGCGACCAGGACGAGCCACGGGTCCTGCGCTTCGATCCCGCCGGCCCGCTGCCACCGAACACGACCTTCGAGGTCGAGGTCGGGACGACCCTCCGCGCAGCCGACGGCGGCCAGCTGGTGGAGCCGGTGGCGTGGCGCTTCACCACCGGGGCACCGACCGCCACCCTGGGCAACCAGGTCACCTTCCTGGCTGATCGTGCAGGGATCGGCAACCTGTGGGCGATGAATCCTGATGGCTCGAACCAGCGCCAGCTCTCCGCCGAGCTCGCGCCGGTGACCGACTACGCGCTCGCCCCCGACGGCCGCGGCTTCGTGGTCACCGACGGCGCGCGGCTGGTCCTGTACGCGGCCGACGGGACGAACCGCCGGGTGCTGACCGAAGGCGACGTGGTCGAGTTCGACCCGGCGTACGCCCCCGATGGACGGTCGATCCTCTTCGCGCGTGCCGACGCGGAGACGGGGCGGAGCCTGGGCATCTGGCGCCGGGGGGTGGACGGTGGCGGCGCCACGCGGATCGAGGTCCCCGGGGGGCTCGCCTCGCCCTCCCCCGGTCCCGGAGCCGGCGAGCAGCCGGTGCTCCGAGCGCCTCGCCTCGCCCCCGACGGCGAGGCGCTGGCCCTCGTCATCGGCTCGGAGGCGGTGGGGATCCTCGACCTGGACGGCGGGGAGCTGCTGCGGGTCCCGTTCCGCGCGGTTTCGCCGCCCGTCTGGCTGCCCGACGGGCGCGCTCTGCTGGTCGCCGGCCTGTTGGAGCCGGAGCCGGGGCCCGTCGGCGTCTCGCCACCCGTCAGTCCGCTCGACGCCGGCAGTGTCGCCGTGAACGCGGCCGCGCTCGGCGAGCTCGTCCTGGCCGAGGTGCCGCGCGACGGCAGCCGGCCGCGGGTCCTGTACGCCGACGGCATCGGGCGCCCGACGGTCGGCGGGCATGGCCGGATCGCCTTCATCCGCCTCACCGAGGCCGATGCGGCCGCCGGCGAGCTGTGGGTCACGGGCGAGGACGGCCAAACCCCGACCCGGCTGCTGGATCGCTCCCCGCTGACCGTCACCGCGGCAGTCTTCGCCCCTGAGCCCGGCGCGCTCCTCGTGGCTCGGCAGCGACCGACCGGCGACGGTGGGTTCGAGTCGGCCGGGATCTGGCACCTGTCGCTGGCGGACGGCCGCGTTCGGCGCCTTTCGGCGGACGGCGAGGCGCCGCGCTGGCTCCCCTGAGCGA
>CAYZPZ010000205.1:0-3516 GCA_964480205.1 uncultured Conexibacteraceae bacterium | reverse complement strand
GGGAGAGCGCCAGCTCGACAAGCTGGAGGTCACTGGTTCGAGCCCAGTAGCGCCCACTCTCGACGCTACGAGTAGGAGTCCCAGTAGAGAAGCTCGGGGAGGGGGTCGTAGGGGGCACCGCCGGCATACCAGCCTGGCGCGGTCCAGTGCTCGAAGTGCAGATGGCAGCCGCTCGAGCCGCCGGTCGTGCCGACCGGGCCGATCGCCTGGTTGGTGTAGACCGTCTGCCCCTTGAGAAGGGGTGTGGGCTGCTGCAGGTGCATGTAGACGTAGTCGGTGCCGGAGATCGCGCCTCGGATCACCAGGTAGTGGCCCGCCCCGCTCGCCTGGTAGGCCTTGACCCAGACGGTCCCGCCCTCGGCGGCGACCATGGGCTGGCCGCAGGCGGCCATCACGTCCTGGCCCTGATGGGTGTGTCCGGAGCGCGGCGCGCCGAAGCGGGCTCCGGCGCCGCCGAAGTCGTGCCTGCCGGGAACGGGGAAGGCCCGCGCGCGCAGTAGGAAGGGCGTGGTCTGCCCGCCGGCGATCGAGGCCGAGGCGCTCCCCGGATCGGCGATCCGCATCTGGTAGGTGCCGTCGGGCGCCCAGCCACCTACCGAGGCGACCTCGTTCCACGCGACCGGGACCTCGCCCGGCCCGCTGAAGCTGACCGGGATCGCCGCCACCACCGCCGAGCCGGCGGTGTCGATCACCTCGACCCTCGCGCCTCCCCTGCGCTTGGCGCTGACCGTGACGGTCGGGTAGTAGCCGCCGAAGAGGAAATAGACGCTGCCGCGGCGCTTCAGAAGCTTGCGGATCTTCTTCGCTTCCCTGCGGGTGACCACGCCGTTCACCTTCCAGCGCCGGCGCTTCTCGAGGCGCTTCACAGACTTCCGGGTGGCGCGCTTGAAGCGACCGTTGACCGGGGTTGCGATCGCCAGCGCGTTCAGGGAGCGCTGCAGGACCCGCACGTCCTTGCCGCGCGTGCCGACCTTCAGTGCCCGCGAGCCGAACTTGGGGCCATTCTTCTTGGGCGCGGCGGCCGCCGCGGCGGGCAGGGCGAGCAGTGCGGCCACGGCGATCAGCAGCACGACGGGGCCTGATGTCGCCTTGGCTTTCATCCGGAGTCCCCTTATAGGCGAGGACCGCTCACCTTCCGCACGCGGGCTTGCGGCTTCGCGCCAAGCTAGCAACCGGGCAGGAGGCCGGGCGACTGCGCGCGGCTAGCATCCGCGCCCATGCCCGCATCTGTGCTGAAAGTGCGGCTTCCCGACGGCTCCGAGCTTGAGCTGCCCGAGGGCGCCACCGGGATCGACGCCGCGCAGGCGATCGGCGCAGGCCTGGCCCGCGCCGCCCTGGCGATCAAGGTCGACGGCGAGCTGCGCGACCTCTCGGCCCCGCTGCAGGGGGGCGAGTCGATCGAGATCGTCACCGAGCGGAGCCCCGAGTCGCTGGAGCTGATCCGCCACGACGCCGCCCACGTCCTCGCCGAGTCCGTGCTCGACCTGTGGCCTCAGGCGAAGATCTCGATCGGGCCGCCGATCGGCGACGGCTTCTACTACGACATCGAGTTCCCCGACGGCGACGCCCCCGGCGAGCAGGACCTGGACCGGATCGAGGAGCGGATGCGCGAGCACATTGCCGCCGACGAGCCCTTCGAGCGCCGCGAGCTCTCCACCCAGGAGGCGATCTCCTACTTCCGCGACCACGGCCAGGACTACAAGGTGGAGCTGATCGAGGACCTGGCCCGCGACGACGGCGCCGAGACGGTCACCCTGTATCGCAACGGCCCCTTCGAGGATCTCTGCCGCGGCCCGCACGGGCCCTCCACGGGTCGGATCGGCGCCTTCAAGCTGACCTCGCTGGCGGGCGCCTATTGGCGCGGTGATGAGAGCCGTCAGATGCTCACCCGCATTTACGGCACCGCCTTCCACGACAGCAAGGAGCTCGACGCCCACCTGGAGCGACTCGAGGAGGCCCGCGCCCGCGACCACCGCCGGCTCGGCCCCGAGCTCAACATCTTCCGACTGCGCCCGGAGGCGCCGGGCATGCCCTTCTGGCTGCCGGACGGGAGCGTGCTGCTGGAGCTGATCGCCGGCGAGGTTCGCGAGCAGCTTCGTAAGCGAGGCTACGAGGAGATCCGCACCCCCGAGGTGCTCGATGAGGAGCTCTGGCATCGCTCCGGGCACTGGGACAACTACGTCGAGAACATGTACTTCACCGAGGCCGAGGAGCGCCGCTTTGCGCTGAAGCCGATGAACTGCCCCGGGGCCTGCCTGGTGTTCGGCGCCACCCGCCACTCCTACCGCGAGCTGCCGTTGCGGCTGGCGGAGTTCGGCAAGGTCTTCCGCAACGAGCGAGAGGGGGTCCTACACGGGCTGCTGCGGGTGCGCGCCTTCACCCAGGACGACGCGCACGTCTACTGCACCACCGAGCAGATCGCCGACGAGGTGATCGACATCTGCGAGGCGATCGATGAGCTGTACGCCCGCTTTGGCTTCGAGGACGTCCGGGTCGAGCTCTCCACCCGGCCGGAGAAGTCGATCGGCACCGCGGAGCAGTGGCAGCGAGCCGAGGCGGCGCTGACCGAGGCGCTCCAGCGCCAGGGGCGCGACTATCAGCTCAACGAGGGCGACGGCGCCTTCTACGGGCCGAAGATCGACTTCCACATCACCGACGCGCTGGGGCGCTCCTGGCAGTGCGGCACCTGCCAGCTGGACTTCTCGATGCCCGAGCGCTTCGGGCTCAGCTACACGGGGGCGGACAACGCCGAGCACACCCCGGTGATGATCCACCGCGCCCTGCTCGGCTCGATGGAGCGCTTCGTCGGCATCCTGATCGAGCACCACGCCGGGCGCTTCCCTCTCTGGCTGGCGCCCCTGCAGGCGATCGTGCTGCCCGTCGCCGATAGACACGCTGAGCGCGCCCGCGAGGTGGCCGCCGAGTTGCGCGACGCCGGCCTGCGCTGCCGGGTGGACGAGCGCTCCGAGTCGGTGGGGCGCAAGATCCGCGACGCGGAGCTCGCCCGAGCGCCCTACATGCTGGTCCTGGGCGATCGCGAATCGGAGGCCGACACGGTCTCGGTGCGCCGGCACGGCGAGGCCGACCTCGGGGCGATGCCCGTGGGCGAGCTGGTTGAGCGGATCGGCGGAGAGATCGCCGAACTCTGATCGCTGGCGTCTATACTGGCGGCATTGCCGGGCACCGACACCAAGCCGCGCCGCTGAGCGCCCCTGTGTCCGCTAACGCGATCCACCTTCTCTCATCCGCTTGACGATCCAGCCAAGCCTTAGCTAGTGGCGGTATCCCGCTTTGACCGCCGGCCCCCCGAGCGCGATCCCACTCGGATCAACGAGCGCATCCGCGTTTCGCAGGTGCGCCTGATCGACGAGAACGGCGAGCAGGTGGGGATCAAGGACACCTCTGAGGCCCTGGAGTACGCGCGGGAGCGAGAGCTCGACCTGGTCGAGGTGGCCGCGAACTCCAAGCCCCCCGTCTGCCGCGTGCTCGACTACTCCAAGTACAAGTACGAGCAGG
>CAYZPZ010000204.1:0-3591 GCA_964480205.1 uncultured Conexibacteraceae bacterium | reverse complement strand
CGAGGGGATCCCATCCTTGGGCGGCCCGCCGCTGGTGAACTCATCGAGCGAGACGCTTCGGTTGGAGAAGTCGGTCTCCCAGCCCGATGTGCGGAACGGGGCGTCATCGGCGCCCCCGGCCCCCTCTCCCACGCAGCCCGCGAGCGCCACGGCGGCGATCGCGCCGAGCATCAACATCCTCGTCATGCTGCTTCGACCCGCCGCCCGGCCGCTCGATTCCTGCTGCCCCCTGCCGCCGGCCTGCCGCCGGGCTCAGCAGGCTGCTGGATCGCCCCGGCGCTTCCCGTTTTTCGTGCGCAACTTCTCAGGATGGGCTCTGTTTGAACTGGCGCCTTGACGCCTCCGACTCCACGACCGGGCCGATCGTGCCCATCCGGAAGGAGCCGCCTGCCGGTCCTCGCCGCCGCCATCGCGCTCGCGGCGGCGCTGCTGGTGCCCGCCGCGGCGAGCGGCCATGCCGGGCATGGCCTGAAGAACGTGAAGGTGGATCGCAAGGGGGCGGTGCAGCTGAAGACGATCGGCAGGTTCAACCACCCCACCTATGTGATCGGACACCCGACGAAGCCCGCCGTCCTGGTGGCCGAGAAGTTCGGCAGGGTCAAGGTGGTCCGGCGCGGGAAGCGGCTGAAGCGGCCCTTCCTCAACATCAAGAGGCAGGTCCGCGCCAACCAGATCAACGAGCGCGGGCTGCTCTCGATCGCGTTCCCGCCCGACTACGCGAGCTCGGGCCTCTTCTACGCCTACTACACGAACGTCGCCGGCGACAACGTGGTGGCGGAGTTCAGGCGCGGGGGCAGCGATTTCGTAGCCAACCGGTCGAGCCAGAGGACCGTGCTCGTGATCCCGCACGCCGGCTCCCCGAATCACAACGCCGGGCAGCTCCAGTTCGGGCCCGACGGCCTGCTCTACATCGCGACCGGTGACGGCGGGGGCCGTGGAGACCCCGACGACACCGCTCAGAACACCAACAGCCTGGACGGAAAGATCCTCCGCATCGATCCCAGGCAGACGCCGACCGCGGCCTATCGGATCCCCCCCGACAACCCCTTCGCGACCGGCGGGGGGCGTCCCGAGGTCTACTCGTTCGGCCTCCGAAACCCCTACCGCTTCTCGTTCGACGTGGTCACCAATCCCGCCGAGCCTCGCATCGTGATCGCCGATGTCGGTCAGTCCCGCTTCGAGGAGATCAACTACGAGACCGTCGGGGTCGCCCGCGGCGCCAACTTCGGCTGGAATGACTTCGAGGGCCTCTCCCGATTCCCCGGCGCCAAGCCGCCCATCCCGGCCTTCCACGAGAAGCCCATCTTCGTCTACCGCACCACCCGCAAGTCGTGCTCGGTGATCGGCGGCTACGTCGGTCGCGGCAAGGCCCCGGGCCCCATCTCGAAGCGCTACCTGTACGGCGACTTCTGCAACGGCAAGCTGCGGACGCTGAAGCCCAAGCTGCGCGGCGTCCGTAAGCCGCGATCGTTGGGGGTTACGGTCCCCGCGCTGACCTCCTTCGGGGAGGCGCGGAATGGCACGCTCTACGCGTCCTCGCTGGACGGCCCGGTGTACCGGCTGAAGCCCAACCGCAAGAAGCGCAAGCGCTGAGCCGCCATCGTCCTCAGCGCGCCACGGTGAAGATCGCGTAGCCAAGCGCGCCGTCCGCGATCGCCTCGATCGCGAGCTCCACCCGCTCGATCGCGTCCGGGATGACCGCGGCGAGGCCGCCCAGGCCGTCGCCGAGCAGGCGCGCGCCACGCAGTCGGTCGCGCACCCGCTCGGCGAGGGCCGCCGCGTCCGTGTCGCGGGACTCGAACGCCAGGGGGCGCAGCCCCGCCCCTCGAAACAGCTCCTCATAGCCGGCCCGAGGCAGCGCCTCGCCGACGCACGCGATCGTCGCCAGCGCCTCGCGAAGGGCCGCGGGTATGCGCGCGGGCTCGACCACCACGTCGGAGAGCGCCAGCCGCCCGCCGGGGCGCAGCACCCGGCGGATCTCAGCCAGCGCCCTCCGCTTATCGGGGAAGGTGGACAGCGAGCACTCGCACAGCACCGCATCGAACTCATCGTCGCCGAAGGGAAGCGCCTCGGCGTCGCCGACCACGAAGCCGATGTGGTCGCAGAGGCCGGCGGCCTCCGCCGCCCGCTGGGCGTCGCGCACCGCGTGGGCGCCGTAGTCGACCCCGGCCACCAAGCAGCCGAACTCCCGGCCGGCCAGGATCGCCGAGGCCCCCGTCCCAGAACCCACGTCGAGCAGGCGGTCGCCCGGCTCGGCGCCGAGCAGCTCGAGCGCCCGGCGCGTCGTGGCCGCCCCGCCCGGATGCAACTCGCCGCCCAGCAGCCAGCGGACCGCGGGATGCTCGTACAGGGCGGCACAGCAGCTCTTCGCGTCTCCTGCGGTGAGGAGCTCCTCGAGCTCGGGGAGCTTGTGGCCGCCCCGGGCGCTGGTGGCGCTCATCGCCCTCCGCCCCCTCCGTTTCCGTTGGCCGCGGACATCTCGAGGCGGACCTGCTCGCGGTAGCCGACCGAGTTGTAGGCGCAGAAGGGGATCAGCCGGCCGTCGGGCGCGATCTCCGAGACGCAGCACTTGCGGAGCTTCTCCACGTCGAGGGTGTAGGGGTCCTGGAAGTCCTGGATCACGACCATGAACCCTCGCGCCGCCACCTCACGCAGCTCCGGCGGCATCCCGGTGGCGCAGGCGACGCAATCCAGGCGCTCGGCGACCGGATCCGATCCCCCGGCCGCCCTCGCCGACCACAGCCCCTCCAGCGCCTCGCGGACCTCGGGGTCGGGCAGGGCCCGGTTGGTGACGTAGTCGAGGTAGTCCTCCACGTCGACCAGACGGGGAAGGGGGACCAGGTCGGAGCCGTCGTACAGCGCGAAGGTGGCCGAGCGGCAGCTCGGCGAGCAGCAGGGCACCGGGACGAAGTCGTCGTCGCGGAACCACTCCGGCAGCTGGTCGCAGATCGCCCCGATCACATCCGAGTTGGTCAGCTTCTCCAGCGGGTCGGACTCGATCCGAAACCGGCCGGAGTGGGTGACCGGCTGGAAGAAGACGCCGGTGACCGCGGGATGCTCGACCCCGAAGCGCAGGATCGCCCCCACCTCGTACTCGTTCACTCTGCGCTCGACCGCCGCGGCCAGCGAGACGCTCACCCCGGCCTCCGCGCAGCGCTCCAGCGCGCGCAGCTTCTCCTCGGTCAGCGACTTGCCGCGCATCGCCATCTGCGTGGACTCGTCGAAGCCGTCGAACTGGAGGTAGACGTGGACCCCCAGCTCGGCCAGAGCGGGGGCGAAGCGGGGGTCGCGAGCGAGGCGGATGCCGTTGGTGTTCAGCATCACCAGCGGGATTCCACGCCCCTTCGCCGCCGCCAGCATCTCCAGGATCTGGGGGTGGATCGAGGGCTCGCCGCCCGAGAGCTGGACCGACTCGGGCTACCCCTCGGCGCGCACGAACGAGTCCAGCATCGACTCGACCTGGGCCAGGCTGAGCGAGTACCCGTGCTCCTGTGGCCCGCTGCCGGAGTCGGCGAAGCAGATCGGGCAGTCGAGGTTGCAGGCGGTGTTGACCTCGATGATCCCGAGGCAGGTGTGCTGGGCGTGCTCGGG
>CAYZPZ010000203.1:0-3642 GCA_964480205.1 uncultured Conexibacteraceae bacterium | reverse complement strand
GCCGTTGGTGCTCTCGGCCGATCCCTCGTCCCCTCCGGCGTTCCACCGCGACCACGGCGCCTGCCCGTCGCCCAGCGGTTCCCAGGCATCGGCGTAGACCCCGTCGGTGGCGAGCTCGGCCTCGGGCATCGGCGAGGCCAGGGCGCGCTCGGCGCACTCGGCCACGTAGGCGGCGACCGAGGAGGAGACCTCGGCCAGCTCGTCCTCGGCGAACCCGTGCTCATCGACCAGGCGCTTGCGGTAGAGGTCGATGGGGTCGCGCTCGGCCCAGTGCTCGAACATCTCCTCCGGCACATAGCTCATGTCGTCGTGGGCGCCGTGTCCGTGCATGCGCATCGTCTGGCACTCGATCAGCGTCGGGCCCTCGCCGGAGCGGGCGCGGTCGGCGGCCACCCGGGCCACCTCGAACACCGCCTCGACGTCGTTGCCGTCGACGCTTGCGCCGGGGAATCCGTAGGTCGCCGCGCGCTGCACCGGATCGACCGCGAACTCCAGCTCGGTGGGCGTGGAGTAGGCAAACTGGTTGTTCTCCAGGATGAAGACGGCCGGAAGGCCGTGGATACCGGCGAAGTTCATGGCCTCGTGCCACTGGCCGTTGGCGGTGGAGCCCTCGCCGAAGAAGGTCATCGCGACGCGCTGCTCGCCGCGCATCTTGAAGGCGAGCGCCATCCCCGTGGCGACCTGGGCCATGTCGGGGAGCATCGAGACCATCCCGACGCATCCGAGCTTGCGATCGCCGAAGTGCATGTTGCCGTCCTTGCCGCCGGTGACGCCGTCGGCGCGGCCCATGTAGTTGGCCAGATACCGGTCCGGGGTGACCCCCCGGACGAAGTGGGCGCCTAGGTCCCGATGCAGGATGCACATCCGATCCCGCGGTCCGAGCACGAAGCTGGCGCCGACGGAGATCGCCTCCTGCCCCCGGCCGTCGTAGAACGACCCCGGGACCTTGCCCTGCTTGTAGAGGGTGAGCCCGCGCTCCTCCGCCAGCCGCATCATCAGCATGTAGCGGAACAGGAGGGAGCGGTCCTCACGGGTGAGCTGCTCGCCGCTGCCGGAAACGGCCTCGGTCGAGCGATCACGAGCAACGCTCGCGTGATCGAGCTTCATCTGTGGTCCGCCTTTCCTCGAGCCGGACCTCGGGGATCGCCCTCGGCTCGGCCTGTTTTCGCGGGACCGGGATCTGCCGGCGGCCCGCGCCTACGGACGCGGGAGAAGAAGGGATTCGCCTCTCCTCCCTATGTGTTGAGAAGAGCATACCCCGCGCGTCGGGGGGTAAGCAAGGCCCTGCAAGCGCTCTGGCCGGGTGGTCCGGATCTGCCCCGGACCGACGGTCAGGACGACCGGGCCTTGGCCGCGGCCCGCTCCGCCCTGCGCTTGATCGCCCGCAGCAGTCGGTTGACCACGACCAGGTGGCCGCGGGTTCCGATCACCAGCGCCCGGTAGGCGCGCCCCTTGAGGCCGGGGAACTCGCCGCGGGTCTCGGCGCGCAGCAGCGTCTGCTCGTCGCGAGTCGGCTCGACGCTGAAGATGAGCCCGTAGCGGGCGAAGCGGTGCCGGCCCTCCAACGCCAGCACCGCGGGCTCGATCACGCGCGCGACGATGAAGCCCGGGACGGTCGAGCCGATCCGGTTGATCGGGCCGGCCGCCTCGGTGTGCGAGCAGTCGAGCGCCCGCGCGATCCGTTGGGACGCTCGTCCCGAGAATCCCCGGCCCGCGACGCGGATCAGCGCCTCCCAGACCTGATCCACGGGGGCCAGCACCAGCAGGCCGTGCTCGTCGATGTGGGGAAGCGCCTCGAGCGGGAAGTCGATCACCCGCTCGCTCGCGCCTGCCTGGGCCATCGCTTCCCTCAGAGAGCGAGCCCGATCGGCTCTTCCAAGAGCTCGCGAACCCGGCGCAGGAAGATGGCGCCGTCGGCGCCATAGAGGATGCGGTGATCGCAGGCCAGGGTGACTCCCATCAGCTCGCGCCGCTCGATCGAGCCGTTCTCGGCGAAGCGGGGGGTGGGGGTGAGCTCACCCACGGCCAGGATCGCCGCCTGCGGGGTATTGATCACCGCGTGGAAGTTGGAGACCCCGTACATCCCCAGGTTGGAGACGGTGAAGGTGCCGCCGGAGAGCTCCGGCGGGGTGATTGAGCCCTCACGGACCCGCGCCGCCAGGGCCCGGCTCTCGGCGGAGATCTGGCGGAGTCCCTTGCGATCGGCGTCGAAGACGCTGGGCACGACCAGCGCGTCCTGGGCCGCGACCGCGACGCCCACGTTGACGCGCGAGTACAGCTCGATCTTGCCGTCGCGGTAGGCGCCGTTGGCACGGGGGAACTCCCGCAGAGCCAGCGCGCAGGCCTTGACCACCATGTCGTTGAAGGTGGGTACCGGCTCGTCCTCCCCGGTCGTCTGCTTCAGGTGTTTGCGTCCGGCCACCGCGGCGGTCATGTCGATCTCGGCCTGCAGGTAGAAGTGAGGCGCGGTGGCCTTCGCCTCGGACATCCGCCGGGCGACCGTCTGCTGCAGCTTGGTCAGCTCTACGACCTCGACCTGGCCCTTGGCGGTTTCGGGCTTCTCCTTCGCGCCGGCCGTAGGCGCGGCTGGAGCCGCCTCGGGAGCTTCGGGAGCCGGGGCCTCCGGCGCTCCCGCAGCCAGCGCTCGCTCCACGTCCGCCTTCACGATCCGCCCGCCCGGTCCCGAGCCCTCCAGCCCGGCGATGTCCAGCCCACGATCGCGAGCGATCCTCCTCGCGATCGGCGAGGCCTTGACCCGCCCGTCCTCCGTACCGGTCGGTGCGGCCGGGGTCGGTGGCCGCTCTGGAGCCTCAACCGCCGGCTCGCGCCGTTCCGGCTCCGGTTCCGGGGGTTCCGGCTCGGCCGGTTCCTTCTCGGGGGCACCGCCGTCCGCCTTCACCTCCCCGGGGTCGCCTACCCGCGCGATCACCTCGCCGATCGGCAGGGTGTCGCCCTCCTGGGCCACCAGCTCGGTCAGCGTCCCCGCGGTATCCGCCTCGTAGACCATGTTCGCCTTGTCGGTCTCGATCTCGACCAGCTCGTCGCCGACCGCTACCTCGTCCCCCACCGACTTCAGCCACCTGAGCACGGTCCCCTCCTCCATCGAATCCGAGAGGCGGGGCATGACGACTTCCGCCATCAGAGGCTCCCCTCCAGGGTCGCCAGGGCCGCGCTGACCACGTGCTCGGTGTGGGGGATCGCCGCCTGCTCCAGGCGCTTCGCGTACGGCATCGGTACGTCCCCGCCGGTGACCCGCTGAACCGGCGCGTCCAGGTAGTCGAAGGCCTGCTCCTGGATAAGGGCCGCCAGGTTGGCGCCGACGCCGCCGTGCGGCCAACCCTCCTCCACGATCACAGCGCGGTTGGTCTTGCGCACCGACTCCAGGATCGTGTCGAGATCGAGCGGGCGCAGGGTGCGCGGGTCGATCACCTCGGCCTCGGCACCGTGCTCGTTGGCCAGCTTCTTCGCGGCCTGCTGCGCGGTCTCGGCCATCCGCAGGATCCCCACGATCGTCACGTCTCCGCCCTCCCGCCGCACGGCCGCCTTGCCGAACTCCAGCGTCTCGTCACCGTTGTCGGCGACCTCCCCTCGCGAGCCGTAGAGCGACTCATGCTCGATGAAGATCACCGGGTTGTCGTCGCG
>CAYZPZ010000202.1:0-3669 GCA_964480205.1 uncultured Conexibacteraceae bacterium | reverse complement strand
TCCAGTACGACCGCCAGGCGAGGCTGGCCCACACCGAGCCGAGCGCAATGGCCAGGGTCAGGACCGGGAACGCTGCGATCGCCGCGCGGTGCCCCGCCGCGCGGCAGACCGCCGCCGCAGGGAGCAGCCGCAGCTGGTCGCCGCTGCGGCGCTGGACCAGCTCGGCGACGGCCGCTGCGAAGGCGAGAGCGCCGATGCCGTAGGCCAGCAGCGCGCTGCCGACGTGTACCGTCAGCAGGAGCGGCTGCTGGAGGGCCGGCACGAGGGGCTCGACGCGGTCGGGCAGCAGCAGGGCGATCCCCAGCAGGCCGGCCGCGAGCACCGACACCAGCGGGGCCAGGCCGCCGACCGGGAGGCGGCGCGACAGGCCGAGGTGAGCGAGCAGCAGGAAGGCCGCGAAGGCGACAGACACCTCGTGGAGGTTCGCCCACGGCGCGCGCCCGGCGGTGACCGCCCGCATCGCGATCGCCCCGATCAGGAAGGTCAGGGCTATGGCGATCCCGACCTGCGCGGTGCGCTGCGCGGTGATGCCCACCTGGACTGACGACGCCTCGCCGGCCGCCTGGGAGGGCGGGCCGACCTGGGCCAGCGCGGGCCGGACGCCGCGGACGAGCAGCGCGACGGCCCCGACTGCGGTCGATCCCAGCAGGGCCAGCAGCGCGGCGACCAGGAGCGCGGCACCGAGCGTCATGGTTCAGACCCTCCGTGACGGTTGAGGACGGAGCGGTTCAGTGACCTGAGACGTCGGCGGTGGTGTGGTGTGTTCCGCAGTGGTAGCAGGTGTCGTCCGCGGCACGCACGGTCGTCCCGCAGTTGGCGCACGAGACCAGCAGGTCCGTCTCGTCCCTGGCGCAGTACAGCGCATCGGCCGGGTAGCGGAGGCCGTCGACCGGGCAGTAGGGGATGCCACGCGGCGGCTCGGTGGCGGCGCTGTCGGGGAGCTGTGCGACCGGCATCGGCGCCTCCGATTCGTGAGCGCCGCCGAGTCCGATCTGGGACACGCGCAGGTAGCCGACCAGCAGCCAGGCCAGGTAGAGGAACATGATCCCCAACACGGCATACGGGAAGAGGCCGGCGACCGACGCGCTGTCCTGGGCGATCCACTCGATCGCCTCCCTGATCGCCTCCAGCACGGGGCGATTCTAGCAGCCGTCTCGACGCCGCCGGGGAGTTGCTACACTCCCGGCCACCGTGGCACGCCCGCGCCTCGATCCCCGCCTCCCGCTGACCGAGCTGCACGTCCATCTCGGTGCGGCCGTCACCCCGCCGATCATGTGGGGGATCGCCCACGCCCAGGGGATCCGGCTGCCGACCAAGGACTACTGGGAGTTCCGCGACCTGATCACCGTCGGCCGCCGCCGACGCTCGTTCCAGGCGTACCTGGACCTCTTCCACTGGACCGAGCTGATCCAGTCGAGCCCGCTGGCGGTCGAGCGCAGCGTGTACGAGGTGATCGGCGGCGCCTATCGCAAGAACAACATCACCCGCCTCGAGCTGCGCTTCAACCCCATGAAGCGGAACCGGGGCGGGGAGCAGGACCTCGACCACATCATCGCCGCGGCGGTGCGCGGGATGGATCGCGCCGTGCTCGAGTACCCGCAGGTGGAGGCGGGCCTCATCCTGTGCCTCGACCGCGCGTTCAGCATCGAGCTCAACGAGATCATCGCCGCCAAGGCGATGGCGTGGCACGACCGGGGCGTGGTGGCGATCGACATCGCCGGACCGGTCAACCCCGCCTTCCGGTTCGCCGACTACCGGAGCGTCTTCGCAGCGTGCCGCCGCGCGGGGCTGGGCCTCACCGTGCACGCCGGCGAGACGGGTGGCCCCGAGGAGGTGCGGGAAGCGGTGGAGGCGCTGGCCCCGGATCGGATCGGGCACGGCATCAACAGCGCCCACGACCCGCGGGTGATGGCGATGCTCCGCGAGCGCGGGATCGTGCTGGAGGTGTGTCCCACCTCGAACCTGGCGACCCGCGTCGTCCGCAACGTGGCCGAGATGCGGTGGATCATTCGCCGGCTCCTCGAGCACCGCGTCCCGATCGCCCTGTCGACCGACGGCCCCGAGATGCTCCGGTCGTACCTCCGCGACGAGGTCGCGCTCGCGTTGCGCCACGAGATGATGTCGCTCGAGGAGGTCGAGCGCGCGCTGGAGACGGCCCGCCAGGCGAGCTTCGTGGAGCGCGCCCCGGCCGTCCCCGGGTCGACCGTCGGCGGCAACCGCCCGGGGCGCCCGGGAGCCGCCCCCGAGGACGCGTCGGTCGCCCTCGAAATCGAGGTCTAGACTGCTAGACTCGCCGCCGTGTCCTCGATCTGGCGGCCGGTCAGAGAGCGCAACCCCGCCCGCAGCCTGATGGTCATCGTCGCGCATCCGGGCGACGAGGCATTCGGCTTCGGCGGCGCGATCGCGACCGCGGCCGCCCAGGGGGCATACGTGGTGGTCGTGTGCGCCACCCGGGGCTGGTTCGATCCGCGCCTGGCCCTGAAGCCGCCGGCGCCCGGCGGCAAGAACATCGACCCCAAGGACAACCCGATCCTCTGGCGCAACCTCGATACCGTGCGCGAGGACGAGATGCGACGCTCGGTGGCCCTGCTCGGCGTCCGCGTCCTGCGGATGCTCGACTACGCCGAGGGGACGCTGGCCGAGGTCGACGCCGATGAGCTGGTCAGCCGGCTGGTCGAGCCGATAAGGATGCACCGCCCCGAGGTGATCCTGACCTTCGGCCCCGACGGCGTGACCGGGGACCTGGAGCACGTGCTGATCTCGAGGGCGGCCGGTCGCGCCTTCGAGCTGGCCGGGCAGCCGCTCGCCTACGAGGACGACCTCGAGGAGGACCAGGTGGCGTGGCGGGCCGCCAAGCTCTACCACCTCGTGGTGCCGCCCGAGACCGTCGCACTGCTGGGCGAGCACGCCCCGGGCGGCTACGGCTCGGCGGAGGCGCCCAGTGTGACGCTCGACCTCGGCGAGACGGCCGAGCTGAAGCTGGAGGCGATCGCCCGGCACGTCTCCCAGACCGGCCAGCGCGGCCCCTTCGCCGACTGGGACGCCGATCTCCGCCAGCAGTGGCTGGCGAGCGAGTCGTACCGGCTGGTCCACTCGAACCTCGAGGGCCGCGCCGGCTCGGAGCGCCAGGAGCCGGACCTGTTCGCCGGCCTCCCCTGAGCCCGGCCCCGATCCGCGCGGCGGACTGATTCGTCGGCCTCTGGTACGCTCGTGATCGGCCAGCCCATCGGCGCAAGGAAAGGAAATCGGCTTCAGCATGCCTGACAGGCTCACCAACGAGAACATCATGACCGCCCTGGGCGGCGTGAAGGACCCCGAGATCGGCCGTGACCTGGTCTCGCTGGGGATGGTCAAGGAGGTCGAGGTCACCGGACCGCACGTGGCCCTGACGGTCGAGCTGACCACCCCGGCCTGCCCCCTCAAGGCGACGATCGAGCACGAGATCACCGGAGCGCTGGAGGGGCTGGGTGCCGAGACGGTCAAGGTCGAGTGGGCCAGCAACGTCCGGCGCAGCTTCGGCGGTCCCGCCGCGGACCTGATCCCCGGCGTGCGCAACACGATCGCCGTCGCCTTGGGCAAGGGCGGCGTCGGGAAGACCACGGTGGCCGTCAACCTGGCCGTCAGCCTCGCCCGCGACGGAGCCCGGGTCGGCCTGCTCGACGCCGACAT